>JAHEMV010000347.1 GCA_024643455.1 Cytophagales bacterium | reverse complement strand
GTGAAGCTTTTGGTGTCACTGGTTTAATTCTTTGCTCCTGGGCAAAAACTGTAAGCAGCGGTATGAATAATAAAGCTATTGAAAATAAAAAACTACTCTTGTTCATATTCATTTTTTAAGCGTTTATAATTTAAATTAAGGAGCATATTTCAGTATTTTAAAAGATACCAAATCAATTCTAAAAAGCATGATAATTCCCTGCATTTTTATTCTGATATGAATTATAAAAGCATCAATTAAATTCGTTTTTTGCAGTTCTAAAATTACAAATAGGATAAGCTTTGCGAACCTTTATTTTTTTGAATGTTTAATAAATTAATGAAGGGTTGAATATTATTTTTACGTCATTCCTAAATTCAAATTTCCTATAAAATCCATCGTTACCTTTAAAGCGAAACACATATAAAAACGAATTAGGTCATTTACAAAATCAATTGATTTTAATCATACTGCCGATAGTTTTTATCTATGAATTATCACCTTAACTTGTGGTTTTTATCCGTTTAAATAATAAAATTTGATTTTAACTCGTAATTCCTTTTTCTTGTGTCTTCACAGTGAAATAGAATCGTAAATCGTTGGATTACATGAATACAATAATAGAAACTACTGAAATATCAAAAATTTATCAAATGGGAACTCAGACCGTAAATGCATTACAGTCTATCTCAATCCATATTAGTAAAGGTGAATATGTGGCTTTTATGGGCCCATCAGGATCTGGGAAATCTACTTTGATGAATATTGTCGGATGCCTTGATACTCCAACTGCAGGAACTTATATATTAAATAATAAAAATGTCAGTCATATGACTGAAAATGAACTGGCTGACATTCGAAACAAAGAAATCGGCTTTGTATTCCAAACTTTTAACTTGCTGCCTAGGGCTACAGCATTGGAAAATGTAGCCTTACCATTGATCTATGCAGGTTATGGCAAATCAGAAAGAATCGAAAGAGCTATGGCTACACTCGAAAGTGTTGGCCTGGTAGACCGGGCAGATCACAAACCCAATGAGCTTTCGGGAGGTCAAAGACAGCGTGTTGCTATCGCAAGAGCCTTGGTCAATGATCCAAGTATTATCCTTGCGGATGAACCTACCGGAAACCTGGACTCTAAAACATCCTATGACATCATGGAATTGTTTCATGATCTCCACGCAAGTGGAAACACTATTATTATGGTGACACACGAGGATGATATCGCTCATTATGCACACAGAATAATCCGACTTCGTGATGGTTTGATCGAATCTGATAAAATAAACGAAAACATCTACACTTCAGATAAAATTCGTCAAACCGTTTAATGAAAATCTATACTAAAACTGGCGATAAAGGCAAGACATCCTTGCTCGGAGGTACCCGCGTGTCAAAAAGCGATGAACGCATTAATACCTACGGAACAGTTGATGAACTCAATTCTTTCCTGGGCTTAGTAAGTGATCTTGATTCTGATCTGGGACGAAAGACTTTCATTCAGGCTATTCAATCCAGACTTTTTACAATAGGTTCTTCACTTGCTGCGGAGACCGAAAGCGCAAAAGATTTTAAGCCTGACCTGGAAGAAAATGATATTCTTGCGCTCGAACAATCCATAGACGAAATGAACGAATTGCTCCCCGAAATGAGAAATTTTATCATCCCCGGCGGGCATCAACTCGTTTCCACAACACATATTGCCAGGACAATTTGCAGAAGAGCTGAGCGACTTGTTATAAAACTATCAGAAACCGAGGAAATTGAAGAAATAATAATCAGATATCTAAATCGATTATCCGATTATCTCTTTGTGTTGGCGCGCAAACAAGGAAATGATCTTAAGATCAAGGAAATTCCCTGGAAACCGAAAGGTTAGTATATTGAAATTGTTTCTATTTTTCTTACTTTTACCACCCCTTTTTACTTCAGTTTCAAAAGATGACAGATACTATAAAAATTAACATTGAATCCATTGGTACTTCCCGACTAAGTCAGGTTGATTTCAATCATATCGATTTTGGAAAAGTCTATTCGGATCATATGTTTATTGCTGACTATTATAATGGTAAATGGCAAAATTTTCGGATAGAGCCCTATGATATGTTAAGCTTTACTCCAGGGTCTGCAATTCTCCATTATGGCCAGTCCGTTTTTGAAGGGATGAAGGCATATAAAAGCATAACGGGAGACGTTTTGGTTTTTCGGCCAGAAAAAAACTTCCAAAGAATAAATAAGTCAGCCGAGCGTATGTGCATTCCTCAGATTTCGGAAGAAATCTTTATGAATGGGCTTACTGAACTCTTACATATTGATAAAAACTGGGTGCCTGATTTGCCCAATACATCATTATATATACGTCCTTATATTTTCGCATTGGATGAATTCATTGGGATCAGACCATCCGATAATTATAAATTTATCATTTTTACTTGTCCAGTTGGACCTTACTATTCCAAACCCTTAAAAGTAAAAATAGAACGCGAGTTTAGCAGAGCAGTACATGGAGGCACAGGATATGCAAAAGCTGCAGGCAATTATGCCGGATCACTTTATCCAGCCAAGCTTGCACAGCAAAAGGGATATGATCAACTCATCTGGACCGATGGCGCGACGCATCAATATGTCGAAGAAGCAGGAACGATGAATATTATGTTCATTAAAGGCAATAAATTAATTACAGCAGAAACCGGTGATACTGTGTTGAGGGGAATCACAAGAGACAGTGTACTCACCATAGCCAAAGAATGGGGTTATGAAGTTGAAGAAAGAAGGGTTTCTGTTGATGAAATTGTTCAAGGATTAAAAAAAGGTGAAATTAAGGAGGCTTTTGGTACAGGTACCGCTGCCACCATAGCAACTATAGAAGTAATCGGAGATGGAGACATCGACTATACCTTGCCACCAGTTGGTCCGGATAGCTTTTCATCCAGGGTTTTTGCCGAATTGGATCAGATTAAAACGGGAAAAAAGGAAGACAAATACGGTTGGAATTATAAAATTTAATCTGACCTGCTAAGCCAAAAGGTTGTATTTTTGTCTAAATGGCTTGCAATCGGACATTTATTTTATTGATGTTTTTCACCTATGCTCTAGTTCTTTCCCATGAAGTTGATGCACAAGGAGAATACTTAGTCTTAGAAAAAACGTTTTCCAAAAGGCAAATTCAATACAGTTCCGGTGATGAAATCATTTATAAATTAAAAGAAGAAGATTTCTATCGTACCGATCATATCATTGCTTTAAATGATACGGCAATTGAGTTTCACTATCATCAAATTTTATTTCACGAAATAGATAAAATAAATATTAAAGGTCAGCGATTTTCAGGTGCAAATTTTCGCAGTATTGGTTCGAAATTGCAATTTGTGGGCTTAGGATACATTATTATAGATCAGTTCAACCAGGTGATTGTTCGGGGAGAAGACGCTTCTTTTAACCAAAATGTATGGATTTCAGGAGGACTCATTTATATCGGTGGCACAATCATGAAAATCCTTAATCCAAAAAAGATAAAACTGGGAGGGAAATACAGAATCCGATACATGAATACTGGTATCTGAAAAAAAATAATTAAGGGTTTAAATAAAAATTAAATAAATAAGCAAATGACTACAGATCAATTGAAAGATCTAAAGGCTCGTGTTAGCGCCTTGAGGAGGTATCTTTGACTACGATAATAAAGTAGCAGAAATCAAGGAAGAAGAAGGCCTGACGACTCAACCAGGATTTTGGGATGACCCAAAAGAGGCTGAGAAAATCATGAAGGAAATAAAGACCAAGCGCATCTGGACGGATAGTTTTACAAAACTGAATACCGCTTATGAAGATTTGGATACCTTATTTGAATTTTATTCAGAGGGGGAAGCCGATGAGAAAGAAGTGGAGGCAGAGTTTAAAAAGGCATTAAAAATCCTTGAAGAACTTGAGTTCAAAAAAATGTTGCGTAGTGAGGAAGATCAACTCAATGCGGTGATGGAAATCAATCCGGGAGCTGGTGGCACTGAAAGCAATGACTGGGCAGAAATGTTGATGCGCATGTATATCATGTGGGGAGAGAGCAATAAAATGGTCGTAAAACAGCTCAACTATCAGCCTGGAGAAACGGCAGGAATCAAGTCCGTAACACTGGAATTTACGGGAGAATTTGCCTATGGATATCTCAAATCGGAAATTGGAGTTCATCGACTCGTGCGGATTTCACCTTTTGATTCGGGTGGAAGAAGGCACACTTCTTTTGCTTCGGTCTATGTATATCCACAAATTGATGATACGATTCAGATTGATGTCAACCCAGCAGACATCACCTGGGATACGTTCCGTTCTGGTGGAGCAGGCGGTCAGAATGTCAATAAAGTAGAGACGGCTGTGCGACTTAGGCATGCTCCATCAGGACTTATCGTGGAGTGCCAACAGGAACGGTCTCAGCTTCAAAATAAGGAAAAAGCATTAAACCTTTTAAAGTCCAGGCTTTACCAGATTGAAATCGAAAAGAAAAACGAAGCACGTGCTTTAGTAGAAAGTTCCAAAATGAGAATAGATTTCGGATCACAAATCAGAAATTATGTTCTGCATCCATATAAACTAGTAAAAGACAATAGAACAGGTATTGAGCGCTCTGATGTTTTCAATGTACTGGATGGAGATCTTGACGATTTTATAAAAGCTTTTCTTATGCAAAATTAAAGTGATGAATAGAAAAGACTATTTATACCTTTTATAGAACGATATGTCCTTTACAAAAAATCAGACATTGACTAAATTTGAAATTTCAACAAAGCATAAAACAAAACCATTATGTCCTTAGAAAATAGATATGCCTGTAGCCCCAACGAAGCCAAAACCTTCGATACAGAACAATTGAGAGCTAACTTCCTGATATCAGAACTCATGGTTTCTGATCAAATAAAAGGAGTGTATTCCCACTATGACCGTATGGTTACTTTGGGTGCCGTACCGGTAAAAAAGAGCCTGAAACTGCCAAATTTCCATGACTTCACTAAGCAGGATAATTTTCTTGACAGACGAGAGATCGGTATCATTAACGTTGGAGGACCGGGCGCAATATCGGTTGAAGGCAATGAATATTCGATGGGAAATAAGGACTGTTTATATATTGGCCTCGGCAATAAGGAGGTTATTTTTAATAGTACTTCAAGAAATGAGCCTGCTATTTTTTATATGACCTCTACTCCTGCTCATAAGGGATATCCGACACAAAAAGCAGCAAAGACTGATGCAAATCCAGTAGAACTCGGAGCACCTGATACGTGCAACGAGCGGACTATTTTTCAATATATCCATTTGAATGGCATCAAAAGTTGTCAATTGGTTATGGGATTTACGGAATTAAAAACCGGGAGTATCTGGAATACTTTTCCTCCACATGTGCATGACCGCCGGATGGAAGTTTACTTCTATTTTGATCTTCCTGAAGGTCAAAAGGTTTGTCATTTAATGGGCCAACCGCAGGAAACAAGGCATATTTTCGTTAAAAACCATGAAGCAGTAATTTCTCCCAATTGGTCGATCCATGCTGGAGCGGGCACTAATAATTATAGTTTTATTTGGGCAATGGGTGGTGAAAATATGGAATTCACTGACATGGATCCCGTAATAGATATTTTAAAATAAATAAATAAACCAACACATATGTCTTTAGAATTATTTGATTTGAAGGGTAAAGTAGCTTTGGTAACTGGCGGGACCCATGGCCTTGGTATGGCTATTGCCCAGGGATTGGGAAACGCAGGGGCAAAAATTGTGGTAAACGATATTTTCCAGGACAAACTTGACGCAGCAAAGGCAGAATATGCCCAAACTGGCATCGATGTCGCCACGTACAATTTTGACGTGACCGACGAAGCCGCTGTCATTAAAGGAATTGCTAAAATAGAAACTGAAGTAGGTCCAATAGATATTTTGGTCAACAATGCCGGAATTATC
>JAHEMV010000346.1 GCA_024643455.1 Cytophagales bacterium | reverse complement strand
TCAAAGGATACCGGAGTAACCTCAATGTGTAGATCTATCCTATCGAGCAACGGTCCGCTAATCTTGCGCAAATACCGTTTTACATCCATAGGCGAATCGGGATGATTGCCATCTTCGGTATAAAATTCACCCGAAGGACTTGGATTCATACTGGCCACCAACATAAAATTTGCAGGAAATTGAACCGAGGCCTTTGCCCTCGCAATATTGACCATGCGTTCCTCCAGTGGTTGGCGCATCACTTCGAGGACAGTCCTTTTAAATTCTGGTAATTCATCCAAAAATAAGACACCATTGTGTGCAAGAGAAATTTCTCCCGGCTGAGGATTGCCTCCGCCACCTACCAAAGCTACGTCGGAAATGGTGTGATGAGGACTCCTGAAGGGTCTTTTCGAAATCAGATGTGCATCAGATCCGAGTTTGCCAGCTACAGAATGGATTTTGGTTGTTTCTAAAGCTTCCTGCAAAGTTAAGGGTGGTAAAATTCCAGGAAGTCTTTTTGCCAGCATGGTTTTCCCTGATCCGGGTGGTCCGACCATGATGATATTATGTCCGCCTGCGGCTGCAATTTCCAGGGCTCTTTTGATGTTTTCCTGCCCCTGAACATCAGCAAAATCCATCTCAAATTCATTTTGCTCATGATAAAAAATTTCCCGGGTATCTACTTTTGTTGGTTTAAGGGATGATTCTCCTTTAAAAAAATCGATTGCTTCGTCAAGTGTTTCTACACCTATTATGTCGATGTTATTTACTATTGCAGCTTCTGCAGCATTTTCCTTTGGGAGGATAAATCCTTTGAATCCTTGCTTCCTGGCCTCAATAGCGATGGGAAGGGCGCCTTTTATTGGTCTGACAATACCATCCAGAGAAAGCTCTCCCATGATTACATATTGTTCCAAATCCGGTGCATCGATCTGACCAGATGCTTTCAAAATACATAGGCCGATTGGCAAATCATATGCTGAACCCTCCTTCCGAATATCAGCTGGCGCCAGATTGACAACCACTTTTTGCCGGGGCATGTTGAAGCCAACATGTTTAATCGAGGACTCTACTCTTTGCTGGCTTTCTTTAACTGCATTATCGGGCAAACCTACCATAAAAAACTTCAGACCCTGAAGTATATTTACTTCAACTGTTATGGTGGTTGCATCGATGCCATAAACGGCACTTCCAAACGTTTTGGAAAGCATTAGATTGTTACTTTTTGTTCGATAAGAAGAATCAGAATATGAATGATTTTTATGTGAATTTCCTGAATGCGGTCAGAAAATCCATGGTGTGGAGCACGAAGTTCTATATCAGCCATTTCAGCCAGTTTGCCACCATCGTTTCCTGTCAACGCAATAACCTTCATTCCTTTATTTTTTGCGGCTTTAGTAGCATTGATGATATTTTCAGAATTTCCACTTGTGCTAATTCCCAACAGGACATCTCCAATTTTGCCAACTCCCTCAACATATCTGGAAAAAATATATTCAAATCCATAATCATTACCAACGCAGGTTATGTGTGATGGATCCGCAATGGCTACGGCCGGGAGAGATACTCTTTTATCCCGATATTTTCCTGTAAGCTCTTCTGCAAAATGCATCGCATCACAAAGCGAGCCTCCATTGCCACAACTGATGATTTTTCCACCATTATTGATAGCCATTGCCATAAGATTAGCTGCCTGGTCTATTTTCTCTATGGATTTGGAGTCATTTATAAAAGCCTCAAGTACTTTATAGCTTTCTGTGAGTTGACTTAAAATTATTTTATTCACTTATTATTCGTCTTTTTTAGTTCATCAATCTGTCTGCGTAAATCATTTACACGGATGATCAGATCGTCGCGATCATTTTCAGCATAGTTAACCCGCCGTTTCAAAAACCAAATATGAATATTTTCGGTAATTAAAAGTGCTATAAAAAACAAATTCCCGTAGGTCAACCACTTTTGAAAGAATGAGAAAAAGCTTAATAAACCAAATTGGCTTATCATTTTATCAATATTTAGCCCCATATAAATACTTGCACCCATGTAGGTTAAATAGATAATGTATAGAACTATCCTCAGTCTTTTCATGAAAGGGTGTCAATAATTAAAAATGTCGGCTTTCAAGATATGAAAATAATCGAGATATATGATTTGAAAAATCAAAAACAAATCTACAAACCTTGCATTGCGGTCAATTTCTGATAAATACCATTCATTTTCATCAGTTCACTGTGTGAGCCTCGCTCAACAATTTTTCCTTCATTGACTACCAGAATTTCATCTGCATTTTGAATGGTGCTCAACCTGTGTGCAATCACAATGGAAGTCCTGCTCTTCATTAACTTGTTAATCGCATCCTGAACGAGCATTTCAGATTCGGAATCAAGAGCCGAAGTTGCCTCGTCCAGTATCAATATGGATGGATTTTTGAGTAACGCTCTCGCAATGGTTATGCGCTGTTTTTGCCCACCTGAAAGCTTGGAGCCTCGATCACCTACACTCCGCATGTAACCTTCTTTTTCCTGAATGATAAATTCATGCGCATTAGCATTTTTTGCTGCCTCCATAACCTCAGCTTCATTGATTTCATCAAGACCAAATGCAATATTATTCGTAATGGTATCATTAAAAAGTATAGACTCCTGGGTCACGATACCCATTTGATGTCGAATTGATTTATAATCATACTCTTTTAATGATATACCATCGATGAGAACTTCTCCCTGGTTTGGATCGTAAAATCGCGGTACCAGATTAGCCAAGGTCGATTTCCCCCCTCCGGAAGGCCCTACAAGTGCAACTGTTTTCCCCTTTTCAACTTTGAAACTGACATTGTCCAGTACTTTTTTTGTGCCATAAGAAAAAGTCACATTTCTAAACTCAATTTCTTTTTCAAAACTTTCCAGGATTACAGGATTTGGCTTATTTACTATCGCTGGCTCAATATCGATAATTTCAAAAACACGATCTCCTGAAGCAATCCCTTTTTGGAAATGTGTCACTGCTCCGGCTATGGCTTTAGCGGGTTGAAGTATTTGTGTGAATACAGCAATAAATGTGATGAATAAACTTCCGTCTAAAGTGCCTTTATTCAAAACCAGGTCACCTCCGTAGAATAATATTCCAGCGATGGAAATAGCTCCCAATATCTCTGATACTGGGCTGGAAAGCTCATAACGTTTGGAAAATCCATAATCGATATCAGCATAGTTTTTTACTTCACTCGAAAAAATTCTGTTGATATACCCAACTGCATTGAACGCTTTGATTACCCGCATTCCGCTTATGGTTTCGTCTAGTATATTAAGTTGCCTTCCCAAAGATTCCTGGCTTTCAATTGCCCTTTTCTTTAGCCTTTTGGCGATTGCAGAAATAAAATATCCTGAAACAGGAAGTAGTATAAGTGTAAATAAAGTAAGGCTTGGTGAAATTTTTAGCAAAAGCCAGAAATATGCAACGACAGTAAGTGGTTCGCGGAAAATGATCTTAAGATTATGAGTAATCGAACTTTCTATTAGTTGAATATCGTTGGTAATCCGTGATATTATGTCTCCTTTACGCTGATCTGTAAAATAGCCAATATGTAACTTGCTTACGCTATTATAGATGTCAATACGCATGTTTTGTATGGTATCAGCTTTGGCCTTTGCCATGACTATCGCTGAGAGATATTTAAAGATATTGGACAATAAAAAGGAGGAAATAATCACGATGCACACATAAACCAAAGAACCAAACTTTCCATAGGTATCAATGGTGTGCTGCATGTAGTATTTAAATATCCCAACAAAATATTCTTCGGAGATTGCAAACTCAGGTTTTGAAACTATTTCAGATACAGTTTTTGTCGACTCCTCATTAAAAATCACTTTGAGCAAGGGAGCAACCAGGGCCATGTTCATCACACCAAAAGCAACTGCTAATATGGAGAAAATAATATACCCAGGTAAAAACCTTCTCCAGGGCTTGGCATATGAAAGTATTCTTAAATAAGTATTCATTCAAAGGGAATTCAAAAACTGTGACAAAAAACGTAAGATAAAGTCAGATTAAAAAATTGGCATATTTTAATCAATTAGAAGTCATGAATTTTTCGGGCAATATTCCATCGCATACTAGCAGCAATATATGTCATTTTATCATCTCTTGCCTCCAGATCACTATCCAGCTTTCGGAAGACTCCATTGATATCAAAAAACAAATTGTGCTTCCACATATAAGAAAGTGTCAATTCTCCATACATTAATTTCGTGCTGACTCCCTGACCAATTTTATTGTCATATTCCTGTTCACGGGTATTATAGCTAAGCATGACATTTTTTCCCCAATTACTATCTGCTATGTCGTCACCATAATTTGCCAGATTTAGCTGCGCAGTAATATAAAACCGATTCAAAGGTTGATACTTAATTATAGTTACAACTTCTTTAAAATTACCTCCTAAGGTATGACCGAGCGGTTGACGATAATGGGCATAATTCGTGTAGATATCCTGATGCGCATACAAATACGGTCTTGCTACATTATATTCCAGTTGAAAGTCCAGATTATCTATTCCTACAACATTGATGTATTTGACGCCAAGTTGACCGCCAAATTTATTAGCCCACCAACCATTGCCACTTTTGACTTCTGACAATAAAAATTCATCCAACACCAATTGCCCATAAAGCAACAATGAGTGGCCTATATTCCATTTAGAATCCATGCCGACGATAACATTTTCGCTGCTGCCGCCCTGGTGCTCCAGCGCTCTATAAAAGATGACAGGATTAAGGTAACTAATATCAAATCGCTCGGTTGAGTCCCCGATTACAACAGATTCAAAAACACCAAAATTAAAATTGTCAGTGATATTGAGACTCAAATGATGAGAAGCGATGAATTTTTTTGGGTAGGTTCCATCAAGACTGCCTGTTGCGGAAAAATTCTGATCAGCAAAAGTCTGTGCAAAAATGTTGGTGTAATTCAATCTCCATATTTTGGTGTTAAATTTCAAATAGGTATATCCAGGACTGAAGTCAGATAAGATCATAGATCTGTGTCCTGATCCCAAAAATGATTGATCAAAGCCAAATTCAGTATTTATATATTTCTTAACAAGCTCAAAAGAAATGTATCCTCGAGCAGTAAAATAATCTACACCATTGGTTTTAAATTTCTTCCAAAATCCCTCCCCGGGAACTACCCCGTTTTGAGCAGTATAGTCACGGACATAACTGGGATAAACAGCCTGTGTAGTCGATAAAAATGAATAAAAACCCAATCGTTTGGAAATTGATCCTCTCAGGTCAACTCCTCGGGTATTGATATAGGTGGTGATGTTGCTTCCTGATTCCTTGCCGCCACTAAAGTATAGAACAGGATTGACATGTAAGTCAAAATTATCTTCATCGATATTCAAAAAGTCAGACTTCTTCCTGTATATGTATTTTAAAAATGGCTTTCTGCTTTCACTAGAGTCACTAACAGACCATTCCCAGTTGTCATTCGCAAGGTAACTCAGGTTAAATTTGTCGCGTTCGCTCAAATTGGCATAAAATTCATGATCGGTATACAAACTATCAATAAATCCTGCCACTTGCATCCGCTTATATGGTTTTACATGACTATGGAAATTATCTGCGAATTTTCCAGTCATAATCTCATAGCGCTCAAGAAGATGGTAATAATCCCTGTTAATGGGAATGTTTGCACTTTGAGCCTTAACAAATTGAGGAAAGGCTATCGCAAAAAGGAAAAATAAAAACCGCGTTTTATTCATAAAAAGTCAGATTCAGTATTTAGACACAAACTAATAAATGCCGCAGTACTTTCGATAGTAATTCAGCCCTTTTTTCACACCAAGGTTATAAGCCATTAAAAAATCACGACATGACTGTGCGTTGTTGCCCATCAAATTGAGGCAATGACCGCGCAGCAAATAAGTTTCCGCTAGTGTATT
>JAHEMV010000345.1 GCA_024643455.1 Cytophagales bacterium | reverse complement strand
GAACTTTGGAAGTTTGGTGATTATAAAAATTTTACTTCCCTTGATCTTTTATCCTACAGCCTGAATATCCCCTCTCCAAAAAATGATATGGATGGTTCGATGGTGGGACATGCTTTTTGGCAAGAAGGCAAATTGGAAGAAATCAGACATTACTGCGAGCGCGATGTGCTGGCTGTCGCTCAGGTTTATCTCCGTCTGCAGCGCAAATCCCTACTTGATGCGGATCAGGTGATGGTGGAGTGATGGGGAGTGAATGGTGCGTCCTGTGTCGTGTGTCGAAAAGTCTCATATCTAAAAAGATTGCTTTTCCAAAGATTAGGAAGGGATTAAAACTGCGGAGAAAACTCTGAAGTAAGTTTAGCAAATCTGCCGGCATAAATGTGCTATTTCAATAGGCTCCTAAAACGCCTACAGCATAAGTATGCTATTAACATTCCAGATGATAATATTTAATTTTATTACCAATCCAGCAAAATAATTACGCCACCTGTTAAATTAAAAATATGAAACCGAATAACACAAGCAGCTGTACAAAAAATCCATCCGGTCAAATGAATCAGTATCGCAGGCCTGTTGCGATGGTGCTCCAAATTTTTATGTTTATGCTAATAAATTTGAATGCATTCAGCATGGATATAATGATTTCCTCGGACCCGGTCTGGAATGCACTAAACCAGGGACTTAATGGGGAAGTATACACTATTGTCACGGATGGAACGGATATCTATGTGGGTGGAAATTTTACGGATGCCGGAGGAAATCCCGATGCAGATTATATCGCACGATGGGATGGTAAAAATTGGCTTATGGTTGCACCGGGTATGACTGGCAATGTCCGGGCTATAGCCATTACTGATCATGACATCTATATAGGGGGGTTTTTTACAGATGCCGGAGGAAATCCCGATGCAGATTACATTGTTCGATGGGACGGTGAAACATTTCACGCATTAGGGCAAGGTGTTAATAATTTTGTTTTTACGATTGGGATAAGCAATGGCAATATTTATGCCGGAGGTCATTTTACGGATGCCGGAGGGAATCCCGATGCAGACCAAATTGCCTATTTTGATGGCAATGACTGGCAAGCGCTAGGCACAGGAGTTACTTCAAAAAACAATTGGGGGGTAAACACCATCAGCTTTGATGAGAGTAACCTTTACATTGGAGGAGATTTTACTATTGTTGGCGGAGTCGAAGATACCAGAGGCATTGCTCGTTGGGATGGTGCCTCATGGCATCCCCTGGGTCAAGGGTTTTGGGGTGACATGGGTGTTGCTGCTATAGTCATTAAAGGTAGTGACATCTACGTAGGTGGTGACGGAGCTCCCGTAGGTCAGTTTTATTGTGGAATTGCCCGCTTTGCTGATGATGTCTGGCACCCTTTAGGCAATGGGCTAAGCAATTGTATCTACGGAGAAGGAGCATTAGCGATCACCAGAGATAATGAAGATATCTATGTTTCTGGCCAATTTAAAAATACCGGTATACCAAACACAGAATGCATCGGACGATGGGATGGTACGAATTGGAATGCTGTGGGAGTCCCTTCATTAGATCCCGACAACAACTGGATATTTGCGCAGCTAATACTTGGCGATGATATATATGTGGGAGGCAATTTTAGTCAGATTGGAAGCACGGATGGAACAGTAAATATAGCACGATGGGGCGAACCGGAAACAGTTTCCATTGCACCAGAATCATCAACCCTTGCTAACAAAAAAGTAAAAGTTCTTCCAAATCCATCCCAGAATAATATTCAATTTCAATTTGTAGGCGACATCCCTGAATCGGTTAAAATTACCATTACAGACGTCAACGGCCAGAATGTTTTGACCACGTTGACCGATCATCAGGAAATTGACATCAGCCAGTTAGTAAAAGGTATATATTTTTTAACGCTGGAATCGAGTCATTGGAAAGAAGTAGAAAAAATCATCAAATACTAGATCGCTCTTTCAAATCAGTACATTCAAACTCTTCCATGATTCATATTCCATAAATTTTTAAAATAAAAAGTGATTTAGCCTTACCTGCTTAGCAGCATCTTTCCCAACTTATATTCTCAAATAAGCATTGATTTGATTGTCATTTATCAATGAAAGGTATTTCAACCTTAACCACATTGAAACTATTTTCTTATATTTCTTATGGATTACTCAGTCGACAAACATTTATAACAGATGAGGGTTTCAACTTAAAATAAAATATCCAGACCATGCTATTGTGTTCAGGAAAAGTAAAATTGGATAAAACAGTATTCTACTTCATTATCATACTCTCTACGTTCTATCCGGGAGAAAGAAGTTTTAGTCAGTCAACGCATACCATCGACTCCCGTTTAAAGCCAAAGGTATCCTTGCCGGACATTATCAGTCACATTGATACACTGCTCAATAAAAGCAAAGAACTTAATGCGCAAAACAAAAGATCAGAAGCCATAACCTATGCTGAAGCAGCGCTTCAGCAAGCCAGTGAAATCTCCTACACCAGTGGCGAGGTTGCGATATGTAAACATCTTGGCATGCTGTACACGTATGACAACGATGCTCCTGAGGCACGAAAACACTTTTACTGCTTTCTTCATGCAGCAGAAAAAACAGGAGATCAGATTCAGATTTCAGATGCCTACATCTGCATTGCAAATAGTTATTTCCAACAAGGAAATTTTTCGGATGCCCTTGAATACCATTTCACTGCGCTGAAAATAAAATTGGAGATTAACCACTTAAATGATATCCATCTGTGCTACAGTAACATTGCTCAGGTATATTGGAATCTTGGGGATTTTCCGCTTGCAAATTCCTATTACAAAAAAGCATTAGCTATCGCCAAAGAAAACAAAAACGAAGCCACTATCGCCAGAACACATGAATTTATTGGTCTGGTAAAAGATGAAGAAGGCTATCCTGAGGAAGCCCTCAATCATTTTTTTCTGGCGCTGGAATTATATGAAAAACTAAACCTTTATTCAGGCATGGCAGCATGCTATGAAAACATCGGCAAGATTTATGAAATACTTAATAATCATCAGGAAGCCTTAAATTATTTTTTGCTTGCGCAGCAATTATATACAGAAACGAATAACATGGAAGGGCAAGGCGATGCTTTTGTAAGTATTTCAGACATACTAAGAGAAAATGGAGATTATAATAATGCAGAAATAAATCTTGTTAAGGCCATCGCTATTTATGAAGAATCGCAACATAATCATAGTCTGGCTGAGGCCTATCAGGAATACGGAAGACTATTTTATGAACAAGCCAAATCTGAAACATTATCTCCTGCTACATCCATACACCTGTCATCCGCCAAAGAAAATGCATACAAAGCGCTTGCTCTTTATGAGGCGTCAGGGCAAATTGATGGCATGGCAAAGTGTTGTAATTTGATTGGGCTCATTCATATAGATCGCAATGAATTTAAAGAGGCCAGAAATTATCTGTCAAAAAGCCTTTCTTTGGCTAAAAAAAGCAATGTAAAAAAAACCATCCAGGACAGCTATCTCGCCCTGGCTAGATTAGATAGCTCTTCCGGTCAATGGCAGGAGGCTTTTCAAAATCAACGTCTATATTTTCAGTATCGGGACAGCCTGATCAATCTTGATAATACTCGTAAAATTACCCAACTCCAAATGCAGTTTGAGTTCAAAAAAAAGGAAGACTCCCTGCGGTATTGGCAAGATCTATCAGATAGAAAGCTAAGTCAGCAAATGCTTTTATCACAACAACATGCCCAACGGATCCTATTACAGGACCAGGAACTCTCCCTGTCCACAAATGAAAAACATCTCCAACAACTGGAAATCGATAAGAAGGAAGCTGATCTGGAAGCCCAAAAAATGATTTCAGAAAATAACAAGGCTCAACTGGCGCTGCTTGAAAAAGCAACAGAATTATCAAATTTTGAAGCAAAAAAACAACGGACACTAAAAAATTATCTTATCGGTGGGCTGGTGCTTTTGGGTTCTTTGTCCGTTTTCGCTTATACCAATTACATTACCCGCCAAAAACTCAAATGGCAAACACTACGAAATAAAATAGCCCGTGATCTTCATGACGACGTGGGAAGCACCCTCAGCAGTATATCCATCTTTTCTGAAATTGCCCAAAAACAATCAAAAGAAGTTATTCCTCACCTCGCCTCCATTAGTGAAAGTTCTCAAAAAATGCTTGAGGCGATGGCAGATATAGTCTGGACCATCAACCCGGAAAATGATCAATTCGAACGAATCCTCCTGCGAATGAAAAGCTTTGCTTCTGAATTGTTGAGTGCCAGAAATATCAATTTCGAATTTAAAGTAGATGAACATATCGCCAACCTAAAACTCCCAATGGATGTTCGTAAAAATTTATACCTGATCTACAAAGAAGCGATCAATAATTTAGCTAAATATTCTGATGCAAGAAATGTCGTGTTCTCCATTACAGAGAAAAAAAATAATCTTACCATGCACATACATGACGATGGCATAGGATTTGACACTTCAGAAAAATCAGCAGGTAATGGCCTTGTAAACATGAAAAACAGAGCGGAAGAAATTGGCGGCAGCCTATACTTTAACTCATCATCTGAAAATGGAACTTCTATTTGCCTCGAATTACCAGTTTAGTGATGGCATTTGAGCACAGTCATTTGCTCTTTAACGTGAATAAAAATAAAATAATATGTCAATAAGGGTGACTCTGTTTGAGGACAATCATAGTTTACGAATCAGTCTATATCACCTGATTAACGGAACAGATGGATTTGAATGTGTTGGCGCATTTGAAAATTGCACCAACCTTGTGAAAAATATAAAGAATTCTCAGCCAAACATTGTGTTGATGGATATTGGCATGCCGGGAATTAACGGTATAGAGGCTGTGAAAATTCTGCGGGAAAATTTTCCGGAGCTTAAGGTTATCATGCAAACCATATTCGAAGAAGATGATAAAATATTCGAATCCATACTTGCGGGAGCTTCGGGCTACATATTAAAAAATACTTCTCCGGCGAGGATCCTTGAATCCATAAAAGAAGCTTTTGAAGGTGGAGCACCCATGAGCCCTACAATTGCCACCAGAGTTTTAAAAATGGTTTCAATCCCTCACTCCTTACTCAAGAAAGATGTATTCAATCTGACAGCAAGAGAAAGGGAAATCCTGGCGTTGTTAGTCGAAGGAATGAGCTACCAACGCATCGGTGACGTCTGCGCTATTAGCATTGATACGGTTCGTGGCCACATTCGAAATATCTATGAAAAACTTCATGTACATTCCAAAGGAGAAGCCGTAGCCAAAGCTATAAAGAAGAATATCGTCTAAAAAAATACCTTTTATTCAATGAATATACCTCTCGTCACACTCTGATTACCCTGTCGCAAGAGGATAAAATAATGTCCTGAAGGTATCGTTGAAATATTAATTTTATGCGCAGCCTTTTGTTTAGGTCCTTTTGGTCCTTTCCATACCTGAACTTCATGTCCCCATTTATCCAAAAGTGTGGCGTTCCATGCTTGTCCATCAGATTGCCATTCCATCGTTGTGAAGCGCGAAGCCGGATTAGGATAAAGTCTGAAGTGTGTTTCAGAAAAAACTTCCTGTTGGATCGCAGTGGATAAGGAACAGCCTTCGATCAACGGTAAAAACTGCACTTCCGGATTGAGGATATCAAATATCGTTGACTCATTTACGCCTATCCAATCTTTGAGGACTGTAGCATATACAGACCTGAAATCATATTGCATGGCTACACCTGCCTGTGCCTCGGAGTCGAGGCTGATTTGTGCATTCTCGCCAAGGACACCCGGGTTCACACATGGGCCAAACAACATTAACGGAGCAGCTGTGCCATGATCCGTTCCCATACTATCATTGGATCGTATCTGACGACCAAATTCTGAAAAGGTCATGGTCAATACCCTCTCCTCTAATCCGAGGAGTTTTAAATCATCCTGAA
>JAHEMV010000017.1 GCA_024643455.1 Cytophagales bacterium | reverse complement strand
ACACTTTTCCATCGTTGTTCTTTGGTCTGCTGAGTTTGGCTTGATAAATAATGTATTCTTACAAGTAGTTCATTATTAATCGGTATTTTCGTGACCTCAGAAATACCTTTAGCAATAAAATAGCTTTGATTATATCCTCTAATTTTTTCTTTTCTTGGGTGAAGTGGAACTGGAATTATAAAATCAACTTTTTCTTCAATGTTATGTTTTAAAAGTTCGTGTCCATACCACCTTCCAAACAATTCTCCCAATTCAGGCATGCTTTCATATTTAATCGTATGTAGAACTTTTTGTGTTAAACCAGACTTATGAAAATATAAAAATGATGAGCCGTGTTCTATTTCGAGTTTACCATAAAATCTGCTTACTAGTTCATTTTTATCGTTAGTCTCAAATTTAGTTTTTGGTATTTTACTCCTGCATTCAAAACATATCAATTCTTCATTTTTAGCAAGAGAATTATTACAACCGCAACAAACTTTTGGAAAAATAATATTTATAATATCTTCGAAAATCCTCATTTGTATTTCAAATGGTTAAGTTTTAAAAACCATGTTCTATATTTGTGTGATCATATAGAATTTACAATGATTATTTAGTTCAATTTTCAACGAAAATCAAATTTGAATGATCAAAAAGGATTTTGAGCACGAAGTAAAATGGCAAGAGCTGTTGCTTAAATTAGAGAAAATTGTTGGTAAAAAACCATCCGATTTAAAAAGTGTCTTGTTTCTCATTGGTGTTCAGGAGCTCGGAAAAGGGGTTAGGAAATTTACTAAAGAAGAAAAGCGAGACCTCATGCATATTGCCATTTGCAAAGTATTAAGTTTTTCTGGGTTTTATGAGCTTGAAGGGTTGGATGAGGCAGGTTGGCCACATTGGAAAGTCAAAAAGAAATTACCCTATTTTGATATCCTGGAACAAGAAAAGTTATTGAAAATGCATGTTATTGATTATTTCGAACAGGAAGTTCAAATTCAATCTTAAGCATTGGTAAATATGATTTCCAAATGGTATAATTTTTAAATATTACAATTTTTAGTACGATACATTTATTTGGCAGATTGACTCTTGTCTGAATACAATTAGAAAAATGTTAATTTAACCATATATTTACTTGGTATAGATTTTAATTTACTAGCTAGCTGCTAATTATGAGACTATTCAGTAAAATTTCCATCTTTATGTTTTTTGCAGTACTGATTTATTCTTGTACTGGTGATAAAAATGACAACATTAAAGAAAGTAAACTTAGATCAGCTAATGGAGGAAAATTTTATGGTGGGGTATTCAGAATTAATGAATCTGAATACATAAAAAACCTTTTTCCTCACAATATCACTGACGCCTATTCATACCGAGTAGCTTCTCAAATTTATGAAGGTCTTTTTAAGTTTAATCCTGAGACACTTGAAGTAGAAAAAGGACTGGTGGAAGATTATCAAGTCAATGATGCCGGAACGATTTATACATTTCAAATCAAAAACGGTGTTTTTTTTCATGACAATCCTTGTTTTCCAAATAACAATGGACGTGAAATGACAGCAGAAGATGTAAAATACTGTTTCACCATGCTTTGCACAAAGAATATTAATAATCAGAATTTCTCCATCTTTCAGGGTCTCTTAAAGGGTGCTGATGCGTATTATGAAGCCAGCTCAAATAATATTACACCTTCTTTTGAAGTGGAGGGAATAAGAGTAAAAGGTAAATACGAGATAGAACTGGAATTGGTCAAACCAAATTCATTAATTACGGTCAACCTGGCACGACCAGCATGTTTTATTTATCCAAAAGAAGCTGCTGAAAAATATGGTGTGGACATGAGAATAAATGCAGTTGGAACTGGTCCGTTTTCACTCAGCGTCGATGATGTTGAAGAAGATATTTCAATAATATTAAAAAGGAATCCAAATTATTATCAAAAAGACAATGACGGAAACCAGCTTCCTTTCCTAGATGCAGTTAGTATTCAATTTATTAAGGACAAAAAAACCGAACTTTTTGAATTTAGAAAAGGCAACCTGGATATGATTTACAGGCTACCAACAGAATATATAATTGAAATTTTAGAAGAAACAATGCCTGGTGCAAACGGTGAGTACAGCCAATTTCAGCTTCAAAGATCTCCCGAAATGATGACTCAATTCCTTACATTAAATAATCAGTCAGGTGTGTTTACAGACAAAAACGTTCGTAAAGCATTCAACTTTGCAATAGATCGAACCAAGATACTTGATTTTGTTTTGAATGGTGAAGGATATGCGCCTGGAAATCATGGAATTACACCGCCAGTATTTACAAATTACAATATTGAAACTATCAAAGGTTATTCTTTAAATATTGATTCAGCGAAATATTATCTTAATAAAGCCGGATATAATGGGGGCAATGGATTTCCAAAACTACAATTCTTGCTAAACGCTGAAGGAGAGCGAAATACTAATGTCGCAGTCGAGATTCAGAAACAACTTAAAGACCATTTAAATATAAATGTTGAACTACAAATACTTCCTTTTGCGCAATTATTGGAAAAAAGTTATAGCGGCGATTATTCCATTTTACGCGCCGCTTGGGTAGCAGATTTCCCTAGCCCGGAGAATTTTTTGTGGGTTTTCTCATCCAAAGATGTGCCAAATTCGTTAAACCAAGCATCTTATCCGAATGTTGCTCGTTATGTTAGTAAGAACTTTGATAAGCACTATGAAGATGCGTTGAAAGCAAAAACAATTAGCGAAGCTAACGAACATTTCAAAAAAGCAGAAGTTCAACTAATGGAAGATGCACCGGTGATAATACTCTGGTATGATGAAGGATATAGATTAATTCAATCTTATGTGAAGAATTTTCCTAACAATCCCATGCAATACCGAGATCTCGGAAAAGTGTATTTTGAAGAAGCTGAAACATTATAAATTACAATTTGAGCAAGGATTTAAATTATCGATTAGATCGCTACAAGCGAAAGTATTATCTTAATCTAATCTTTAAAGGATCAATATATATCCTTGCTGTTATGCTGTCTGCATTTCTGTTTTTCAACTTAGTTGAGTATCAATTTCATTCCAGTTCTATCATCAGGGGTTTATTATTCTTTACATACATTATTATTTGTATGGTTGTGCTTTATAAATGGCTTTTTATCCATTTGGTAAAACTGGTAAATAAAAAAAACCAGATTAGTGATGAATTAGCGGCAAAAAATATCGGGCTCTATTTTCCTGATATCCAAGACAAGCTTCTTAATCTAATACAATTAACTAAGGTTGAAGAAAAAAACAGATTGTTGTCAGCCACAATCAAACAACGATCCGGTCAAATGCAACTTGTTTCCTTTGAAGAGGTTATTCATTTGAAAGAAAACACCAAGTACCTTAAATTTCTCATCTTTCCTTTTTTCGTAGTAGCTTTCCTGGGTGTGTTTTCACCAAGTATTATTTTAGAACCAACCAAAAGAATAATTCAGTTCAATAAAGAATTTATACCCTCTGCTCCTTTTGAGTTTGCCGTTCAGAATAAAAGTTTAATGGCATTTAGAAATGAAGATTTTAAACTTGACTTACAGATTTCTGGAAGTGAAATACCCGAAAGTGTTTATTTGATTACTGATAACAGGAGAATTAAATTAGAAAAAACAGGGATACGAAATTATTCTTACAATTTTGAAAAGATTCAGGAGTCTAAAGTTTTTAATTTTGAAGCTGTTGGCTTCTCTTCAAATAAGTACAATGTTGATGTTGTAAACAGACCGAATATAAAAAATTTCACAGTATCATTAATTTATCCATCTTATTTACATAAACAGCCTGAAAGCCTTGAAAATATTGGTGGTTTTCAGATTCCGTTAGGTACAAAAGCGAGTTGGTTTTTTCGTACAAGTGATGTAAATGATATTAGCTTGAAATTTGAAGGTAATGATGCTATTGAAAAAGCACAAAGTATTGATAATCAGGTGTTTGAATATAGTAAATCTTTTTTTCAATCTGAAACCTATTCTATAAATCTAAAAAATAGTTATAGTGAGAATAAGGAAGCAATCCTATACACGGTTGAAGTAATACCAGATGAATTTCCCAAAATAAACCTAGATCAACTGCGCGATACCGTTCTGTTTCAATACATTATTTTTGGTGGAAATATTTCAGATGATTATGGAATCAATGATTTGGCACTCAACTATCGAAAGTTTAAGGATAAAATTGAGCCTGATCAAGCATTCAATACAATAAAAATAAATATTGATAAATCTAAAAACAGTCAGTCATTCTACTATCACTGGCAGCTTAATGACTTTCAACTACAAAAGGGAGAAAAACTGGAGTACTATATGACTGTGCGAGATAATGATGGTATCAATACTCCTAAAACCACAAACACTGCCAGATATACTTTTGAAATTCCAACAGCCAAAAAATTGAAACAAGATTTCAAATTATCATCAGAAAATTCAGAAAACACTATCGATAAATCTATTGAGGAAGCAAAAGAATTGAATAAGGAGCTGGAAGAAATTGATAATAAACTTAAAGGTAAAAAAGAATTGACCTGGCAAGATCAAAAACAAATTGAAGATCTTATCAAACGTAAACAAGAACAAGATGAAGCAATAAAGCAATTTAGAGAACAATTTGAAGCTGAATCAAAAAAAAGAGAACGGTTTGACGACAAACTAAGTGAAGAGATCAAAGAAAAACTTGATCAGCTTCAAAAATTAATGGATGAACTTCTTGATGATGAAACTAAAAAGCTTTACCAGGAATTACAAAAATTATTAGAAGATCAAAAAAACATTGATGAATTAAAAAACGTGTTAGAAAAAATTCATAATCGCGAGAGTAACCTTCAAAAAGAGTTAGAAAGAACGCTAGAACTTTTCAAAAAAATGAAGTTTGAGTTTAAACTTGATGAAAGTATAAAACATATAAAAGAACTTCAGGAAAAGCAAAATGAAGCTGGAAAAAATTCAGAAGATAAATCAATGGATCAGGAATCACTTCTCAATCAACAAAAAGAATTAAATGAAGAATTCCAAGACTTAAAAAATGAGTTGGGTGAAATGCAACAATTAAATCAGGATTTGCAAAGACCTGAACCAATGCAGGATATATCAGAAGAGGAAAAATCCATAGAAAACCAACAAAAGGAAGCTACGAAAAACCTAGAACAAAAAAACAATAACAAGGCTGGAAAAGCTCAGCAAGGTGCCAGTGACCAAATGAAAAAACTTGCTGACAAACTACAGTCTATGCAAAGTATGATGATGCAGTCATCAATGAGTATGAATCTAAATCAATTGCGGGATATACTTGATAATCTTATTAAATTGTCTTTTGCGCAAGAAAAAATAATGAACGACTTTAGAGCTGTTCAGCAAAGTGATCCCCGATTTCTAGAATTATCTCAACAACAATTAAAAATAAAAGACGATGCAAAAGTAATACAGGATAGCTTGATATCTTTATCCAAAGAAGATTTTAGGATTCAAAGTATTGTTACAAGAAAAGTGGACGAAATGAACCAGTATCTAGATGAAACTGTTGAGGCAATCAAAGAAAGAAATAAGGCAGAAGCTGTAGGAAAACAACAATTTTCCATGACTACAATAAACGATCTTGCGTTAATGCTAGATGATGTGATGTCGCAAATGATGGATGCGATGGGAAAAGGAGGGGGTCAACCACAAAATTCTAGAGTACCAAGCATGTCAGAATTACAACAACAATTAGGAGAAAAAATCAATGAACTGAAAAAAAGTGGTAAATCAGGCCGTCAACTTTCCGAAGAATTAGCTAAGATGGCCGAAGAACAAGAGCGTATCCGACAAATGCTAGGTGAAATGGAAGAAGATATGAAAAAAGGCAATAGTGGAAACGAAGGTCAATCTCTCAAGGAGATTAAAGAAAAGATGGAACAAAATGAGCTGGATCTCGTTAATAAGCGCCTGACAGATCAATTAATTCAGAGACAGAAAGAAATAATGACTAGACTTCTTGAGGCTGAAAATGCACAAAAAGAAAGAGAATTGGATGATGAAAGAGAAGCAGAACGATCGCAAAAAATTGAAAAAAGTATTCCTGGGGAATTTGAAGAATATATAAAGGCAAAAGAGAAAGAAATTGAACTACTCAAAACAGTTCCGTTAAAACTGAATCCATATTACAAAAAGGAAGTAAATGAATATTTTAAGCGTTTAGGAAGTTAATATGACAATGGATACTATAAAAATTGTAATTCCTTCAATTACTGAGAATATCAGAATTATTGAAAGTTTTATTGATAATGCAAAAGAAAGATTTAATCTCGATGATGATATATACGGTAATATCATGATTGCAGTAACTGAATCAGTAAATAACGCCATCATGCACGGCAACAAAAATGACCGGACAAAAAGCGTCACACTCAGTTTATCCTTAAATGATAATATTATCAATTTTAAAATCATGGATGAAGGGAGAGGGTTCGACTTCCAAAATTTACCAGATCCGACTTCTCCAGAAAATATCGATAAACCTTCAGGAAGAGGTGTTTTCTTGATGAAACATTTATCTGATGAAGTAAACTTCAGAAACAATGGAAGTATGGTGGAATTATCGTTTTATATGAGCTAGTATGAAGCTTATAAACTTTTATTCTGAAGACATAGATTATACTCCAAAACAAAAAAATAAACTTCGAGAATGGATTCAATCTGTAATTGAAGGAAAGCAAAAAAAATTAATCCTTATTAATTACATTTTTACATCTGACAACTACCTTTTCAATATCAATCAAAATTTTTTAGGACATAATACATTCACAGATATTATAACATTTGACCAATCATCAGATGCGTCTCATGTAGAGGCAGATATTTATATAAGCATTGAAAGAGTACGAGACAATGCAAAAGATCTTAAAATATCTGTATCCAATGAATTACACAGGGTAATGATACATGGGGTTTTGCATTTAATTGGATATAACGATAAGAGCAAACCAGAAAGGCATCAAATGAGGAAATTAGAAAATCATTATTTAGCTTTGCGGTTTTAATAAACAAGTCTTAATGTTCCACGTGGAACTCGTCGGGCGAACTGCTGCGTGTTCCACGTGGAACTTCATTATAAAACTATATGTTTCAAGAATACGATGTAATTGTAGTAGGTGCGGGTCATGCGGGATGCGAAGCCGCACATACTGCTGGAACCATGGGGTCAAAAGTTTTACTTGTCACCATGAACATGATGACAATAGCTCAGATGTCATGTAATCCAGCAATGGGAGGTATAGCAAAAGGACAAATCATAAGAGAAATTGACGCGCTTGGTGGAATGTCTGGAATTATTTCGGATAAATCAATGATTCAATTTAGAATGCTTAATAAATCCAAAGGCCCGGCAATGTGGAGTCCTCGTACACAAAATGACAGGATGTTATTCTCGCAATACTGGCGTGAAGCATTAGAAAATAATACGAATATAGATATTTGGCAGGAAATGGTAAACCAAATTCTAGTAGAAGATGGAAAAGCAGTAGGCGTAAAAACAGGAATTGGCATTGAAATAAGAAGTAAATCTGTTGTACTTACAAATGGAACATTTTTGAACGGATTAATCCATATTGGAGAAAAACATTTTGGTGGAGGAAGAACAGCAGAAAAAGCATCGACAGGGCTTACAGAACAGTTAGTAGCACTTGGTTTTGAAACCGGTAGAATGAAAACTGGTACACCACCAAGGCTTGACGGAAGGACGATTAATTACAACATACTTGAAGAACAAAAAGGAGATGAAGAACCAGGACAATTTTCATTTCTAGAAAAATCAAAATTAACCAAACAAAGAAGTTGTTACATTACATATACCAATACAACTGTACACGAAACATTAGAAACAGGTTTTCAGAAATCACCTCTTTTTACAGGCAGAATAAAAGGTGTAGGACCAAGATATTGCCCGTCCATCGAAGATAAAATTAACAGATTTTCTGAACGAAATCGCCACCAACTTTTCGTAGAACCTGAAGGATGGAATACTGTTGAAGTATATATTAACGGCTTTTCCACCTCATTACCAGAAAATGTCCAATACAAAGCTTTAAGACAAATAAAAGGTTTTGAGCAAATTAAAATGTTCCGTCCAGGATACGCAATAGAGTATGACTACTTCCCCCCCACACAATTATACAATACTCTTGAAACAAAGTTAATTGGGAATCTTTATTTCGCAGGTCAAATAAATGGTACGACAGGCTATGAAGAAGCTGCAAGCCAGGGATTAGTAGCAGGAATTAACGCATCTCGTAAAGTAAATAATCTTGAACCTTTTACTTTAAAACGAAGCGACGCTTATATTGGAGTACTTGTGGATGATTTAATCAATAAAGGAACTGAGGAACCTTATCGAATGTTTACTTCCAGAGCAGAATACAGAATTCTTCTCCGACAAGATAACGCTGATCTTAGACTAACGAAACTTGGTTATGAAATGGGATTAGCTTCTGAAAAAAGATTAAAAATGGTTAATGAAAAAATGAAGAAAATACAAAAATTAACCAACGATCTTAAACTAAAAAAACTTGACCCGAAAGTGATTAATACGGAATTACATAATTTTGATTCTTCTCCCATACGTGAAAAAACAAATATCTATCAGCTATTAAAACGTCCTGAAATTAATATAAACAAAATAACCAGTATAGATGAGTCATTCAAAACTTATATATCTAAGTACCCGAAAGAAGTAATAGAACAAGCCGAAATTAATACGATATACGAAAGCTACATTGAAAAAGAACAAAAACTAGTTGAAAAAGTTGAGCACCTGGAATACTTTAAAATAAGAGAAGATTTTGATTATAGAAAGATTAAGGCCCTTTCTTCAGAAGCCATGGAAAAGCTTTCAAATCAAAGACCAACAACAATAGGTCAAGCAACTCGTATAAGCGGCGTTTCACCGGCAGATATTTCAGTAATTATGGTATACCTTGGAAGATAACATGTTTGAAAAAATTGAAACCTGTCCTATCTGTAAATATAATAAACTTGAAAACTTTATTATATGTAAAGACCACATGTTGACAGGAGAAAGTTTCGCTATTTCGAAGTGTACAAACTGTTCTTTTTTATTTACCAATCCCAGACCAATAATTTCCGAAATCGGAAAATATTATCAATCGGAGGATTACATTTCACATTCAAATAAAACCAAAAACCTCTCTGATTTTCTTTATAAGATTGCCAGAAAGTATACGTTATCAAGAAAATTAAAATTAATAAATAGCCTTTCAACTAATAAAACAATTCTCGATTATGGTTGCGGTACTGGAGATTTTTTAAATGCTTGCAAAAACAAATCTTGGGAAATCTATGGAATTGAACCAGATAAAAATGCCAGAATAAAAGCTATCGAAACGACTAAAAAAACGATCTATGAAAACATTAATGAAATAATGGAAATACCTCGTTTAGATATAATTACTTTATGGCACGTTTTAGAGCACATACACAATCTCAATGAAACAATCGAAATTCTTAAAACGAAACTAACAAAAAACGGAAAACTCATAATTGCTGTTCCAAATATTGAAAGCTATGATGCTAAACTTTATAAAGAATATTGGGCCGCTTATGATGTACCTCGACATTTGTATCATTTTTCCATGAAAACCATGAAATTACTAATGCAAAACCATGGATTAAAAGTATACAAAACCCAACCTATGAAACTAGATTCTTTTTACGTAAGTCTTCTTAGCGAAAAATATAAATCAACAAAGCAAAATTACAAGAAATCATTCATAACAGGCTATAAATCAAATAGATATGCTATAAAAAACAACAATAATTACTCAAGTATTATATATATTATTGGAAAATGAACAAAACTTTTTTATTCGTACTTCTATTTTTTGCAACTTATCGCCTTTTGACTTCCTGTGCTCAGATAACATCTCCTACAGGAGGACCCAGAGATACAATACCGCCTTTACGTTTATCAGAAATACCTACTGATAAAAACATAAACTTCAAGGGACAAAGTATAACTATGGAATTTGATGAACGAATTAAAGTAGATAAAATAAAAGAACAACTAATTATAACTCCTCTTATCGAATTTGATTATGAATTTATAACCAAAAAAAATGTTTTTAAAATCACTTTTGATGAACCCTTCCAAGACAGCGTAACTTATACACTAAACTTTAGAGAATCTATTCAGGATATAACAGAAAACAACCCAACAAAAGACAATAAATATACTTTTAGTACCGGCAATTTTATTGACTCAATGTATATCAAAGGATATGTAAAGGATCTTCTTACGTATGACACTCTAGAAAATATAATTATTGGATTATATAAAGCGAAAGATACTACTACAATCTATAATGGTTCTCCATATTATTTTACAGAAATAGACAAAGATGGTTCGTACTTAATTGAAAATATTAAAAATGGAAAATACCTGTTATACGCATTTGGAGATGAAAACAAAAATTTAAAACTAGAATCCAATAAAGAAGCTTATGCGTTCTTAAAAGATACAATAAATCTCGATACAGGAAATTACGTTCAAAATTTAGACCTTTTGCATTTAGATCTTAATGATTTAAAAATGAATTCCGCGGTTCTTTCAGGTAAAAACTTTGATATTAATTTTAATAAATATATCGTTGATTACGAAGTAAAATCTATTGATAGTAGTTTCACTTTATTTACCAATTTGGTCAAAGAAAACAGATCTATTCGTTTTTATAATACGTTTCAAAATCTTGATAGTCTACAAATATCATTTTCAGTTATTGATTCCATATCAAACCAAATTTCAGATACAGTTTATATCAAATTCTCAGAAAGTAAACGAAAACAAGATGATCTCTTTATTAAAGTACTACCAGCGAGCAATACTGCAATAGATCAAATACTTAAGGTAGAAATTGAGTTTAATAAACCAATACTACAAATTAATATGGATAGCGTATTTGTTCAATTTGATACTACAAAAATTGTAACTATTTCTGATACTACATATCACTGGAATACACATAAAGACAGGTTAAAATTTGATGTACATATTGATAAAGCACTTGCAGATACGGTACTAAACAGAAGAAATCAGCTGGCACAACAACAAAGAGATTCTATAGCAAATAAAGAGTCCGATATGCCTGAAAAAAGACAAATATCAAAAAGCACAAAAGAAACCACCAAACGAATAAATAAAGGATTACAACTATATCTTGGAACGGGTACATTCATCTCGGTAGAAAATGACACAAGCCAAACCATTACTTCCAATTATAAATTCATCGTTCCCGAAGAAAACGGTTCTCAAATCATTACTATCATTACTGAATACAAAAATTTTACCGTTCAATTGTTAAATGAAAAATTTCAAGTCTATAAAGAATCTACCAACATTAAAAATATTGAATTCAATAACATCCCACCAGGAAAATATAAAATTCGTGTACTAATCGATTCCAACAACGATGGAAAATGGAGCCTTGGTAATATGAAAGAACAAATTGAACCAGAACCTGTTTATATCTATCCACAAGTATTGGTTATACGAGCTGACTGGAAAACTTCTCTTGATCTCACATTTTAACCTGTTAATAACTTATGGATAAAATAAGATTAACTTTAGTTTTAAACATTAAATACCAATCTAGTCATATCACTACAAATACACTGTTGATAACTAATTCAAACCGATTGATTTCAACAACATTATCTACAACAGATTTAATATTTATTTACTAATATATTTTCATAATAAATGTTTATAACTTTTAATTACCTGTTAACCAAATATATACATGTATATTAAATGTTGATATCCATAACTTTATTAAGAATTAATAAACAATTTAGATTCACAAGAAAAAAAAGTTTTATTTATCCACTTATCCACAGACTTAATACTTTATAATAATACTTATATATTAAATATTATATTATTATTAGAATGCTTAATATGTTGAAAACCCTTGATCATACTTATTACTTAATATTGGCCTGTATAATTTTGTTCAATGCACAGGTAGTCGCTCAGGATATTTCTGATATTGAACTAGCTAATCAATACGTACAGCAGGGTGAAAATGATAAAGCACTTTTGCTCTATGACAAATTGGCTAATAATCCTAAAAATATTCCACTTATCCATGAGAACTATTTCCAATTGATGTTAATAACAGGAAGATTTACGGAGGCCCAGGCTTATATTGATAAAGCAATTAAGAGAAATCCATCAGATTTGTATTATCAAATCGACAAAGGATTGATTTACGCACAAAGTAATAATAAGGCAGAGCAAAAAAAGTATTACGATAAACTTATTGATCAACTTTCGGACGATCCATTTAAAGCAAGAGTAGCGGCCCAGGAATTTACCAAAAACCAACAGTTTGAATATGCAATCGAATTATATAAACAGAGTCGAAAAAAACTTAACGACCCAAATGCCTATTCAATTCAATTGGCAAGTTTATATCGGGTGTTAAACAACAAAACAGAAATGGTAAATGAGTATCTCATTTATGCAAATCAAAATCCAAATAACATAGCCTCCATAAAAAACATTTTACAAAATGCGTTGCGTGAAGAGGATGAACTTGAGCTCTTCGAAAACATGATGTTTGATAGAGTTCAACGTGATCCGGATAATATGTTATACAACGAATTGTTAATTTGGGTGAACATACAACGAAAAAATTTCTATTCTGCTTTTATTCAGGCGAGGGCAATAGATAAACGAAATAAGTTGAATGGTATTGAAGTCATGGATTTAGGTCGCATCTCCATGATTAACAGGGATTATAAAAATTCGGTTAAAATTTTTGAATACATTATTGAAAATTATCCAGGTACACCTAGTTACCAGATTTCAAGAAGATTGGTAATCGGATGTAGGGAAGAAATAGTAAAAAACACTTTTCCTGTTGATGCAAAAGAAATAGAAAAATTAATTGACGATTATCATGGGCTTATTAAAGATGTAGGATTAAATCAAAATACCATCGAAGCATTGAGAAGTGAAGCAATGCTTTATGCATTTTACCTAAATAAACATGATTCGGCAATTGTAATTTTACAACAGATAATAAATACTCCAAGGATAAGTAAATCAATAATTGACCAATCAAAACTTGATTTAGGTGATATTTATGTACTCATTGGGGAGCCGTGGGAATCGACATTGCTTTATTCACAGGTAGAAAAATCAAACAAGGATACACCTATTGCTTATGAGGCAAAACTACGCAATGCAAAGCTTTCATACTATCGCGGTGATTTCGAATTGGCACAAAACCATTTGGATGTTTTAAAAATGGCAACAACTAGGGAAATCGCCAATGATGCGATGGCACTCAGTTTATTGATAAAGGAAAATACGCAATTGGATACCGGAGATCTTGCTATGAAAAAATACGCTGATATTGATCTGTTGATTTTTCAAAACAAAAAAATTGAAGCTTTAGAAAAGTTAAAGGAACTTAAAAATCAATTTCCAGATCATCCACTTGTCGATGAGATTTTATTTCAAGAAGCCACCCTGTATATGGAAATGGGAAATTTTCCTCAAGCAATCGATCAACTACAAGATATCGCAAGCAATTACGGTGAAGATATTTTAGGAGATGACGCTTTATTTTTAATTGGGACCATTTATGAAGATCAGCTTCATGAAAAGGAAAAGGCGAAAGAAATTTATCAACAATTTCTCATCAAATATCCGGGAAGCAACAAAGCAGCTGAGGCAAGAAAAAGATTCAGAATACTCCGTGGTGATTTCCTTTAAAATTACGCATCCCTAAAATGACTTTCAGAAAAGTCATTCTTTGCAAGACCCTGAAAAAAGTGTAAATTTCAAATACATTTTAATCTAAGCGCTTTACACTTTATGAAAAACACAGACAAAGGCAAATCAAGAAGAAATTTTTTAAGAAATGTCACACTAGGATCTGCCCTGGTATCATCTTCTCCAATGTTATTTGCAAAAAGTTATAAACAGCAAATAGCACTTGAACGCATCTATACACCTGAAAAATTTACAGCAAACGATCAGATCAATCTTGCTTTGATCGGTTCTGGTATTCAAGGTATTTACGACACCACAACTGCTTTGGGAGTTGATGGTGTAAAATTGGTTGCTGCCTGTGATTTATATACAGGACGGTTGGATCGAGCAAAAGAACTGTGGGGAAATGACATATTTGTCACAAGGGATTATCGAAAAATTCTTGAAAGAAAAGACATCGATGCAGTAATTATTGCCACACCTGATCATTGGCATAAAAGACTAACCGTTGAGGCGTTGAAATCTGGAAAGGCTGTTTATTGTGAAAAACCCATGATGCAAAATTTTCAGGAAGGCTTCGAATTTATTCAAGCGCAAAAGGAAAGTGGAAAAGTGTGCCAAATTGGTAGCCAGGGGATGGCTTCATTGGGTAATGAAAAAGCAAAACAATTGTATGAAGATGGCGCTATTGGCGAAATCGTAATGCTGGATATGTTCAATGATCGCTATTCTTCAGAAGGCGCCTGGCAATATCCTATTCCTCCTGATGCAAATCCGGATACAGTAGATTTTGATACATTTTTAGGTACAGCACCAAAAGTTGCCTATGATCCAACGCGATTTTTCCGATGGAGAAATTACAAAGATTATGGGACTGGTGTAGCGGGTGATTTATTTGTACATGCATTTTCTACCTTACATTATGTTATCAGTTCCCACGGTCCAAATCGCGCTATGGCAACAGGTGGACTTAGATATTGGAAAGATGGCCGAGATGTTCCTGATGTTTCACTTACTTTTTATGATTATCCAAAATCGCAAACGCATGCTGCATTTAATGCTTCTTTTAGAGTAAATTTTATTGCCGGCAATGGTGGTGGTTATGGATTTAAACTAGTAGGAACAGAAGGAGAGATGGAAGTAGGTTCTAATTCTGTAAAATTGATTCGAACAAAATTGAGTATGAAACCTGGTGGTTATTCACTGAATGCCTATACCGAAGAAAATCAGAAGAAAATCAAAGCTGAATACGACGCAAAATATATTGAAGATAGAAAATCTGATTTGAATATTGGTGAAACAAAATTTGAAGCACCCGAAGATTACAAAGGCGCTCATCACGATCATTTCTATAATTTCTTTCAGGGAGTTCGCGGTAAAAATACTATTGTCGAAGATCCGACTTTTGGAATGCGTGCTGCTGGTGCAGCCCTTTTGGCCAATGAAAGTTATTATACTGGTAAAGCAGTCAACTGGGATCCTGAATCCATGAAATTAGTTTAAACTAAAACTCAAAAAAAATGAAAAAACTATTTATAACAATTTGTATTATGATCATGTCCTTTGTGGCAGGTGCACAGAACAAGCCAATCAATGTGATAGTTTTTGGCGCACACCCGGATGATTGTGATATCAAGACTGGTGGTACCGCAATTTTATTTGCAAAAATGGGACACCATGTGAAGTTTGTATCCATGACCAATGGAGACGCAGGCCACCAGTCCAAAGGAGGGGGCGCCCTTGCCAAGATTCGTATCGCTGAAGCCCAAGAGGCAGGTAAACGATTTGGAGTCGAATACGACGTTCTGGATAACCATGATGGAGAGTTGATGCCAACGCTGGCAAATCGTTTAAAAATAATTCGTGAAATAAGAAATTGGGATGCAGATATCGTAATTGCCCCAAGACCAAACGACTATCACCCAGATCATCGATACACAGGAATTTTGGTTCAGGATGCTGCTTACATGGTTATTGTACCTAACGTAGCCCCAGAAGTACCACCATTACAAAAAAATCCTGTTTTTATGTATTGTGAAGACAGATTTCAAAAACCCAATCCTTTTCATCCTGATGTAACTGTAATCATTGATGAAGTATTTGATCAGAAAGTATTTGCTATGTCGGCTCATGAATCGCAATTTTTTGAATGGCTACCATGGACTGAAGGAAAACTTGATCAGGTTCCAAAAGATGAAAAGGCAAGATTGGATTGGTTAGCAAAATGGCGACCTTCTAATCTTGATAAATCTGATATTGATAATGCAAGAAAATGGTATGGTGATAAAGCAACCAACGCTAAACATGCTGAAACCTTCGAAATTTGCGAATACGGAAAACAACCAAACGATGATGAATTAAGGTTGCTTTTTCCTATGCTCAAAAACTAATTTGAATCCTGCCAATGATTTCTTTCTCATTGGCAGGATTCTCCTTTATTAAACTTCAAAAAAAATTATTATATGGATCCAAGACCATTTGTTCTACAGGAAACAAACTGGAAAACGATTAAAGAAAATGACCATCAAATTGCCATTTTGCCATGGGGAGCTACCGAAGCACATAACTACCACTTACCATATGGCACAGATAATATTCAAAATGAATTTATAGCTGCTGAAGCTGCAAAACTAGCCTGGGACCGGGGGGCAAAAGTAATGGTACTTCCAAATATTCCTTTTGGGGCTAATTGCCAGCAACTAGATATCAAACTTACAATCAACCTGAATCCATCAACACAATTTCAAATATTGAAAGATATCGTTAGTGCACTGAATGGACAGGGAGTAAAAAAACTCATTATTCTCAATGGTCATGGAGGCAATGAATTCAAACAAATGATTCGTGAATTGAGCGCTGAATTTCCGGATATGTTTATTGGACAAATCCATTGGTTTTTAGTTGATCCTCACTGGGATAAATATTTTGAAGATCTGGGTGATCATGCCGGCGAAATGGAAACAAGTATTATGATGAAAATTGAACCAGATTGGGTTTTACCATTGTCTGTGGCTGGTGATGGCAAAGCAAAAAAATTAAAATTTAAAGGGAGGAAAGAAGGGTGGCTTTGGGCTCCCCGAGATTGGACAAAAGTAACAAAAGATACTGGTATTGGCGATCCATCAAAATCTGCAGTAGAAAAAGGAGAAGCCTATTTGAATAAAGTAATTGCTAAAATTTCTGATTTCTTAGTAGAGCTTTCCGAAACGGAGATCAAAGACAGATACATCGATTAATTCCTAAATGACGATAGATAAAATATGGGAAGAGGAGTTTAAGGTGCTCACCTTTCATATGGATCCATTAGGCCATGCCCATTTGAGTTCAATTTGTAATTTTCTTCAGGAAGGCGCCAGCATGCATGCTGAAACTGCTGGATTTGGTTTTGAGGAAATGTTAAAACGAAATCAAGTATGGGTTCTGGCGAGAATGAAAGTTATTGTTGACAGATATCCGGCGTGGAAGGAGACCCTTAAGTTAAAAACCTGGTCAAGAGGAAAAGAAGGAATTTTTTATATACGTGATTTCATCATTGAAGATGAACAAAAAAATATCATCGTAAAAGCCACAAGTTCATGGGCAGCAATCAATATGAAATCAAGAAGACCAGAACTGGTTGACGGTTTAGAAAAAGGCCTGTTTTCCATTAAAGATCAAAAGGCAATAGAGCAAAAATTAGATAAAATCTCAGAATTGACGGATAGTCAATTGCTGAGAAAACGGAAGATCGAATATACGGATATTGACCTGGTCTATCATGTGAATAATGTAAAATACATTGAGTTGATTATCAATAGTTTTTCCAAGGAAACACATTTAAAAAGAAAAATAAGATCCATTGAAATTAACTATCTTGGAGAGGCCAAATACGGTGAAGAGGTATTAATTTTCTCAGAACCAACGGAGGAAAACGGTCAACGTATCAATATAATTCGCGAAGAAGATTATAAAGAAGTGTGTCGAGCCAAACTGGTTTGGGAATAAACAAATTGTTCGATACAAACAATACGCCAGGTTAGAATATGTGAATAAACCTTGTTTTTAAGTCACAGGTCAGGCATTTTTTTATGATAATTAGTTTTGTAAATTGTTATTCTATTTATCCAGATTCATTAAATGGACAATAAAGAAAATCAGGTAAATTTTTTGCGTAAAATAGGTAAAATTGAATTTATTCTTTTTGCTTTCACATTTGCAGGCGTTATTTTAAATACATTGAGCATTAAAGGAGGTAAACTCGTATTAGGCTTAGGTCTTAATTCATTTGCTTTGTTGTATGTTTTTGTCGCTTTGGCTTTTAGGAAGATAAAAACCAAAAATCAGTTCGATCGGATTATTTCTACCTTTTCGTATCTCTTATTATCTGTACTGATTATCAGCATTATGTTTGTAACACTTAAGGTAAATGGGGTTGAGATGCTTATCCATTTCGGAATGATTTCTGTTTTGGTCATGATCCTATTGATTCAAATCAGGAAATTTTCTATAGGTTTGATGAGCAACGATACAACCTCCCTTTTGTACCGTCTCATTATTTTTTGGGTGGTAGGATTAGTGACGTATTATATCCTGCCTGGCACCATTTCATAATAATTCGTTTTATAATTTAATCTACACACAATGAAAAAATATCAATTTTCGAATAATGATCAAATGCCGGCATTGGGTCTGGGTACCTGGAAGTCAGATCCTGGCGAAGTATACACTGCTGTACGCGAAGCAATAAAAATGGGCTATCGCCATATTGATTGTGCCGCCATTTATGGAAATGAAGCTGAAATTGGACAGGCATTTACAGATGCATTTCAATCCGGAGATGTAAAACGTGAAGAAATGTGGATTACCTCAAAACTATGGAACAATGCCCATTTGAAAGATGATGTAAGGCCTGCATTGGAAAAAACTCTGAATGATCTACAACTCGACTATCTCGATTTGTATTTAATTCATTGGCCTGTAGCACTTAAACCTGGTATAGGATTTCCTAAATCTGGAAATGATTTTTTAAGCCTTGAAGAAATACCGATTCAAATCACATGGAAAGCAATGGAAGCCTGCAAAAAAGCAGGATTGACAAAACATATTGGCGTTTCCAATTTTAGTATTAAAAAAATCAAAGCATTACAAAGCAACTGTGAAATTCGTCCGGAGGTAAACCAGATTGAATTGCATCCTTTTTTAGCTCAAAATTCCATGCTCGACTTTTGCAATCAGGAAAAAATTGTATTGACCGCATATTCTCCATTGGGATCAACGGATAGACCAACTGTTTTCAAAGGTCCGAATGAGCCGAGTTTGATGGAAAATCCAACTATAGTAAAAATTGCTAAGAACTATGGAGTATCTTCAGCACAGGTATTAATATGCTGGGCAATTCAACGAGGTACATCAGTAATTCCTAAATCAGTAAATCCGGGTAGGATGAAGCAAAACCTCGATGCCGCATCTATGACATTGAGTGAAGGCGATATGAAAACACTGGCATCCCTCGATACTCATGAGCGATTGCTTATTGGGGGATTTTGGGCTATGCCCAACTCCGGTTATACCATGGCTTCACTTTGGGATGAGTAGGTTTGATTAAAATAAAACATAATGAGTGTTCATTTTTTTTAAAATGCAAACGCTCTCTTTTATAAACATTTAAGAATGAACTATACGATTAGAATTGCCACAGAGAGCGATTTTTCAACAATTCATAATCTGAACAAGGAGTTTGCCCAGTTCATTAAAACCCCGGAAAAATTTTACATTTCCTTAGCCCAGATGATCGAGGAGCAGGAACATTTCAAGATGTTTGTTGCAGAAAATGATCACCAGGAAATTATAGGATTTGCCACCACCTATATTGCTTGGTATTCCTGGATTGGCAAATCGTTGTACCTGGATGATATTTACATACAAGGCAGCTATAGAGGACAAGGAATTGGATCAAGATTAATGGATGAGGTTTTTAAGTTGGCTAAAAATGAAAACTGCAAAAAAATACGCTGGCAGGTCTCGAAATGGAATACCAATGCCATAGAATTCTACAAAAAGAAAGGGGCCAAAATTGATGATGTAGAAATAAATTGCGACGTAATATTGTGATAATAGAATAAATAAAAGAGCGGCAAATGGGGTTCGAACCCACGACCTTCGGCTTGGGAAGCCGACGCTCTACCAACTGAGCTACTGCCGCAAAACAAATTAATATCCTATTTTCTCAGTTGTTTCCAACCCTTCAGGCTGGCTCCTCGCTAAAATGATTCACAGAATCATTTTTATACGCTCGATCCTCAACTGAGCTACTGCCGCAATTTGTCTTCGAATTTAAACAATCCAAAATTTAAATAATAAAGTATTTGTTGAATATTTTTTGACTTAAACCTATCAGGTTTAAATGACCTTAAGTTGTAATTATGTATTCTAATTTTTTTTTAATGTATTGTAGGATATTTTTTTCTCTTTATATCCATTATTGATCAATAAGAGTAAAAACAACGTACTCTTTAACCAGAAAAACCACAATGAAAAAAACTAAGGTATCAAATAAAAATGAGCGAAAAATATGATTTAAATTCGATGTAGAAGCAAATTAACTAAGCTAGCTAATAGCCAATGAATAATTATTTTATAAATTAGTCAGTAATTACGCTAAACCTGAACTTAACCCGACTATGAACAAATTTGATTCACCGCTTGCTGCTTTTCTACATTGGGAGCAGACAACTCCTGAAAATGTTTTTTTTAAGCAACCCTATAACGGAAAAATAAAAGAAAGAAGCTACAAATCAGGTGGTGCTGAAATTCGTCGAATTTCCACTGCACTTAAAGCACTTGATATCCCTTTGAAAAGTAAAATAGCTATTCTTTCCAAAAACTGTGCAGAATGGATCATGGCTGATCTCGCAATCATGATGGCCGGACACATTTCAGTTCCTATTTACCCGACTTTAGGGGCTGAAACCATTCGATTGATACTGGAACACAGTGAGTCCAAAGCCATTTTTATTGGAAAGTTGGATAATTATGAAGAACAGAAACGTGGTATTCCGGATATCCACACAATTGGTATAAAAGCATATGGTATAAATGAAGAACTGTCCTGGGAATCTTTGGTAGAAGATCACCCACCTTTAACCAAAATGCCGGATGAAAAACAGGATGACCTAATGACGATCGTTTATACTTCTGGAACTACTGGAAGCCCAAAAGGGGTAATGCATTCCATCGGGAATATATCCCTGACGTGTAATACTGCCATGGAAGTTATAGCATTACCTGATCATCCACGTTTTTTTTCCTATTTACCACTTTCACACATTGCTGAAAGAGTAGCTATAGAATTACACGGCATATACCGAGGTGCTACATTTAGTTTTCCGGAATCGCTGGAATCTTTCGCTTCCGATCTGGAATCAGCCCAACCGCATTTGTTTTTTGCCGTACCCAGGATTTGGTCTAAATTCCAGGAAAAAATTCTGGAGAAAATGCCGCAAAAGAAACTTAATACCATGCTTAAAATCCCAATTATTAGCGGTATTGTAAAGAAAAAAATTACGCAGAAGCTGGGCCTGAATAGCTGTATGTTTGCGGCATCAGGTGCGGCACCTATCGCTGTAAGTTTGCAGCAATGGTACAATAAACTGGGTATTACTGTTCATCAATGTTACGGCATGACGGAAGATTGCATTCTTTCACATTATAATTTGCCCGGGAGCAACAAAAACGGAACCGTTGGTCGATCCTTGCCGGGAGTAATAGGAAAATTATCCAAAGAAGGAGAAATATGCATCAAAAGTGCCGCATTGATGACAGGGTATTACAAGGAACAAGAATTAACCGCCTCAATGTTTGATGAAGAAGGATTTTTGAAAACCGGAGATATTGGAGAATATGATCATGATGGATACCTCTTCATTACAGGAAGAGTAAAAGATCAGTTTAAAACAGATAAAGGAAAATATATATCTCCAGGACCAATTGAACTTGAGCTACTCAAAAATCTGGATATTGATCAGGTCTGTTTGGTAGGTATGGGTATTCCGCAACCAATAGCCCTTGTAATCACCTCTTTGGTAGGCAGACGCAAATCCAAACAGGATTTGAATGCCAGCCTGGAAGGCTCAATTGCTGAGCTGAATCCAACACTTGAAAAGCATGAAAAAATAGAAAAAGTTGTAATCATGAAAGAAGACTGGACGGTAGATAATGGATTACTTACGCCCACCTTAAAAGTGAAACGCAACCAGGTGGAGAAAATCCACATGGGTTTTTACAAATCCTGGTTTGAAAATAAAGAGAAGGTTATTTACGAGAAGGAGGAGAAGAATAATTAGCTTGATCAGCTTTTCAAAAAATAATCCAACTACAACAAATATTTAATAAAGATAATTTTGAGCCTCCTACAGGACTTGAACCTGCGACCCACGCTTTACGAAAGCGTTGCTCTACCAACTGAGCTAAGGAGGCGTAACACAATATTTCAAAATTCTCAATGCTCAGCTGGTTGCCACCCTGCAGGCAGGCTGCTCGCTAAAATGATTTATAAAAATCATTTTTTAACGCTCGCTCCTCAACTGAGCTAAGGAGGCGTAACACAATATTTCAAAATTCTCAATGCTCAGCTGGTTGCCACCCTGCAGGCAGGCTGCTCGCTAAAATGATTTATAAAAATCATTTTTTAACGCTCGCCCCTCAACTGAGCTAAGGAGGCGTAACACAATACATCAGCATTCTCAATGCTCAGCCGGTTGTCACCCTGCAGGCAGGCTACTCGCTAAAATGATTTATAGAAATCATTTTTTAACGCTCGCCCCTCAACTGAGCCCCGCATCGGCAGGCAAGTAAGAAGGAAATCGGGTATAAATTTTATCAAAAAGGAAATGCTAAAAAAGCATATTTCAAATAATTTTTTCAACGGGAAGACGTAATGACCTATATTACCGCAATTAGATTCCAACGTAAGTAAATATAGAAGTGTCTTGGATAATATATGGAAATTTATGAAAAGGAATCAACTACTGCTCCTGGGTTTTTTGCTTTTTTTCGCTTGCGAAAAGCAACAGATCGATCCAGATAAACGCGTCCTTCCAGCATATATTCATACCTCAAGACTGACAAACGTCATTCAGGTCAACTATGATTTGCCGGGGATTGCATATAATAAAACATCAAATATATTTACACCTTATACGATATTTGCCAATCGTTATGATTTATATCTTTCTTTAAATGACACACTGGATTTTCAATATTTGAGTGAAGTTCATCTTGAGGATGATTTTTTCCTTTATCCTGAAAATGAATCAGACAAAGACTATTTCTTTAAATTAAAATGTTCAGTCAAAGGAG
>JAHEMV010000344.1 GCA_024643455.1 Cytophagales bacterium | reverse complement strand
TGGTCAACAATTTTAATCTGAGCGAAGCAAATCTAACCTATGTCGATGATACAGAGAACGCTCCAAAAAAATACCTTATCGATCATATATCAGCATATGTCAGTAAAATTGAAATCGATACAGGACAATATTCAAAACACAAATTTGGTTTTGACTTTGACCAGGTAGATCTAGTGGTAAATGACTATAAAATGAGTACGCCTGATAGCCTGCACACAATAAAATTTGCTGAATTTTCCATAACCTCCTCTCCTTTTCTACTAAAGATGAAAAATCTGAAAATTGAGCCCGGAGCCAAAGCCGATACGATAGCACATACAAATTTATATTATGCTGATATCCCTTATCTGGTCATCTCAGAATTTGATTTGCCAAAAGCAATAAATAATGACACTATACTAATCGAAGAACTTTATTTAGAAAACCCGCAATTCAAATTTGTTGGAACAAAAGATAAATCAGAAAAACAAAAACCAACTTTGGCTGGCATTTTTGGATCATATAAAATACTACAATCGCTTTCTGATCAATTTATTTTAAAAAAGCTGGCAGTTAAAAACGGTAAATTTTACCTTCAAAGCAATTCCGCAAACACCTTCCCAAAATTAGAAATTAATCAATTTGACCTGGACCTTCAAAATATCTACATAGATAAGGAAACCGATATTGATCATTCCTTTTTTGGAAATGCTACAATTAATCTTTCACTGGGAAATTGTAATGCAAACCTTCCTTCTTTTACCATTGATTTGGAAAAATTACACTACACATCGGTGAATAAAAGGCTAAAAATAAACGATCTGAATATGGCTCGTGATACGCTAAATAACAATCAACATTTCGATATCCGTTTTCCGTATTTGATCATATCGGGAATCGATCCTGATCAAATTGTATTAGATAGCATCTATAATTTAGATACCTTAAGATTCAATAATGGCACACTCTCCATAACGACCAAAGCAACAGAAAAACATGATCTACATACCATTAAGAAGATTGCTTTCCCCAAAATTACCATCAATCATCTTATTTGTGAAAATTATACTGTTGATGTGAGACCTATTAAGTCACCAATTTTTAAAGCCCAGGGTATTGATATTGACATCACCAAATTGGTTATGGATCAATCCATAAGCGAAAAGCTTGTCGATCAATTTGATTTTGAAAGTATGAACACGTTGCACGTTGAAAATTATATGTTGTATTTGACCGCACAGCATCATTTCTTTGAAACCAACAATGTCTATTGGGATAATAGTAATGCCTCTTTTTCAATAAAAAATACCTATCTGACTCCATATGGCAAGCGTCCTGAAAATTCTTTTTTTATTCGCACACCAAATATTTTAATGGAGGGAATTGATATAAAAAAATTAATAAAAAGTTCCTTTTATGAAGGCAATTCCATTCAAATTGATAGCCCTGAAATACGCATTCAACTTGCTGAAGGAAAGAAGGAAAAAATCACAAACCTTGACCTGGGCTTTATTCCTTTACTCATGCGAAATAAATTCCATGGTGTTAAATCAAAAAGTTTATTTATCAATAATGCATCAATAACTATCAATCAAAAAACTAAGTCTGATTCTCTGATTTTAAAAACCGACCGCCTTGATATATCTGCGGAATTTTTTGAATTGGATTCCAATTCTGTTTTGGATCCTGAGCGGTTTTTATTTGCAGATAATGTTGAACTGGATGGAGATTATCTATCTGCTTTTCAACCCGGTACAAGTAATTTTTATGCGATCAATCACTATCACCTATCGACCCGAGACGGCGATGTTGGCCTGAATGGCATATACCTGGCAACTAACACAAAAAACGATCCGCCTGAAAAAGATAATCTAAAGTTTACCATACAAAACCTTTTCCTGAAATCAATAAATTTTTACACACTTACTCAGAATCAAACTTTTGATGCTGAAGAATTACAAATTAGCATGGCTGATTTTCAACTGACAAAGGGATTTATTGAAGATAATTCTGAAAATAAACCTGACCTTTTGTACAGTTTACCTACTGATAATATAAGTAAAACGAATAAAGAGGAAAGGGCCAGACAAAGGGAAAACCGAAGAAAAGCTTTAAAAAATAATCCGGCTCCAAAGCTTGATTCTATTTCAGAAATGAATATTTCTGAGGGACAATTTAGCATGCAATCTGATACCAATACGGTGAAAAAAATAAGTTTTGACCTCACAAAAAACGACTTCCTCTTCGACACTCTATTGTTAAAACGCATTAAAATAAAGCGCATTCTGATTACAGATTCTAAAGTAGTTTATGAGAATGAAACCAAATTCGCTATCCCTGATCTGTGGATTTCAGCAGAAGGCATTAACTATGATCCTGTATCTGCCAAAGATGAAAATCGTATATTTTTTTCTGATAATCTCATCGCCAAAATTGCAAACTTTAGTTACGTGATGCCAGATAATTTATCGTCTATCAGTATGGATGAGTTGGAACTAAATTCTAAAGATTCCAGTATTACCATTAATAATTTTGTATTAATGCCACTAATTTCAAGGTACGATTATGGACCTGCAAGGGGATTTCAATCTACCTGGATGCAGATGAAAAATGAAAAAATAAAGCTTGAAAAAGTATACTTTTTGGATATCATTAACAAAGGATCGCTTAGTGCACAATCCCTTAAAATATATAATCCGGAAATATCAGTTTTCAGGGATAAGCGTCTTCCATTTCCAGAATGGCAACGCAGGCCTTTACCACAAAAAAATCTGCGTGACTTAGACTTTACGGTCAATATCGATACAATTAATCTGATAAATGGCTATATTAATTATCAGGAACATCCGGAAAAAGCCTATTCGACAGGGGAAGTTTTTTTTACTGATCTTAGTGCAACGATTTTGAATCTGACTAACGATTCTATTCGTACATTAACTTATCCTAAAGCAACCATTGAAGCAACGGCCAAAGTATTTGGAAAAGGCAACGTAAAAGCCGCATTTTTATTCGATCTAAAAAACGTGGAAAATATTCATACATATGGCGTTGAGGTGGATTCTATGGATTTAACAGAATTCAATAGAATATTGATACCGAGCGCATCCGTAGAAATATCAAGTGGCCATAGCAACAAGATCATCATGGCCGCTAAAGCCAATGAAACATATAGCTATGGTGAAATGAAGTTTTATTATGAAGATTTAAAAATTGCTCTTTTAAATCGTGAAACTGAAACACCTAAAGGATTAGGAAATGCACTCGGATCATTTTTTGCAAACACCTTTATTATAAAAACCAACAATCCAAGAAATTTTTTCCTGAGAAAAGGTGATATATTTTTCGAAAGAGATGAAAAGAGGGCAATTTTTAACTACTGGACAAAAACCTTTTTGAGTGGAATCGTAAGTAGTATTGGGGCAACAAATAATAAAAAGAAATTCAATAAAATGCAGGCCGATGACCTGAAGAAGATCAATGAGAATATAACAGAAAAATAACGTTTTAATCCTTTTACACTATGAAAACAAATGATAAAAAATCATTCATCGATGAGGCAAAAATCGAACTGGAAGAATTAGAAGAATTGTTGAAGAAAGGTGGCGAAGAGTTTAAAGATGCGTACAAACAGAAAAAACATAAAATTGTAGGCATACTGAAAAAGTATATAGAAGAACTTGAGAATTCCGGTGAAGACCAAATCCAACACATCATCGAAAGTTCGGATGAACTACTGAGTTTATTGGAAGCGGATTACGACCTCTCTTACACTGAATATGAAAATGAATCACATAAGATATCCAAAGCTATCGATACATTCGAAAGAAAGGTCAGCGAAATCTTTGTGAACCTGACGGCAGAAGCGAAGCACTCCAAATCAAAACTAGAAGAAGAACTCAATAAGAACCTGGAAAAATTTAAAACTGAAATGGATATTCAGAAAGCACATTTCAAGGGCACCAAAGAAAGAGCGTTGTCTGAATTTGAGTCATGGAAAAAAAACAGATTAAAAGATATTGCAGAATTGAAGCATGATTTGGAAAATAAAAAGAAAAGTTCAGAAGGAAAACTAGAGAAATTTAATGAAGAAATTTCCGTTTCTATTGATCATCTGAAAACCGCTTTCAAAAATCTCTGGTGAAATTCAGCTTAAAAGTCCTGTGATATGTGCAGGACTTTTATTTTACCGTATAATCAAACTGTTTTGTTATAGGAGCTCCCTTTTTAGGAACGAAATATATTTTTCCAATTACATTCGAAATAAGATCTGAATTAAAAATCACGATAGAAGTTTTGCTCTCATCTTCGCCAATTGATTTTCGATTCCACAATAAGGTATTTCTGTAATCCGAACCAGAAACTTTATCGTTTGATTCATAATCCGGAGCAACAAACTTGTCATTTTCATCCAATAGGTTTTCATCTCCAGTTGCATAACTACCTTTTTTCAATGTGATTTCAATCAAGCCGACGGAGTTTAAACCTGTATACCGCTGTATATCAACCGGGTTTGTTGAAACAGATATTTTATCTACATCAAATGGACTTATGTTATCTAAAATAGAAGCACTTGTCCCCCTATTTATACCATCCATTACAATTAATGCTCCTCCTTGAGCATTCAATGAATTAGCAGTACCCATAAATACTATATCATCCCCTTGCAGATTATAAGGTTTAATAGTTTGAATAACATCTTTGATGGAAGAACCACTTTCTAACATACTCTTATAAGGAGGAATCCGCGCGCTTTTTTGGACTTGAAGTGATGCTATGTAGTTTGGATTTGATGGTGCAAAAAACGCATCTGAAGTTTGGTTTGTGTTCAATATGATACCTCCAGCAACTTCAACACGGTAGTTGAGTGAGAGCCGATCATTGAGTGCCCTGGTTGTTCTAACTAAACTATTAATATCTGAATTCGAATAAGCTCCTGGTGTTTTAAGTATCTTATCCCACCCAAAGTCAAAAGGAACGTAATAAGGTAAAAACTTTTCTAAATCCGTATCATTAAAACTTGAACTATAAAACATATCCGATTGAAATATCATTTGTTGTCCAATATCGAAAGGAAGAGCACTTAAAAATATTGGTTGATCAATTAAATTCTTTAGAATCCAAGGTGAATTAACGGTTGTAACAATCATATCTCCTTGTTGCTGAGGTGAAATATTAATTTCAAACTCCATTTTTCCGGTTGGTGAAGTATTGCTGCTTTTTGCTGCCATATCCATGGAAAGAATAAACCCTTTATCTTTAATCAGAACTAAATGTTCCCCTTCGATCAACATGGCGGCATTCAACACAACAAAATGCGCAAATCTTCCCTGAGCTTTTGACATATCAATTTCAACCTGTAATTCTTTATCAATCATATGATCCGAGGTCCAAAAGATTTCCCCATCTGATATACCGATAAGATAGACGTGTCTGGGATCCCGATAGCTACTCAATAAAGTATAATCAAGTATCCCTGTAGTTATATTATTGAGTCTCAGTGCTACTCCATTTTTTGCTATTTCAGGCAATTCGTATTTGCCATCAGAACCTTTCGTATTTTTTAACCGCACAAAATAATTTTTTCCTAAAACTGGATTTAGCAAAAAAGAACCCATTCCAGATTGATCTGAACTAATTGTTGACACCACATTTTCCGATTCCATCAAATCTGCTTCAATAGCAGCGGGATTGCCATAAACATCATAAGAAAAGAAGTTGATTTTTGATTCTAAGCTATCAATTAATTTTCCATTTACTGGATAAAAATCGATGAAGCGTTTATTAGTTTGTAAAGGAATTTTTCCAGAAAGTTCTGCTTTTACTCCTTTGCTTTCAGCTGAAATAGAATAGGTAAATAGTTCTGATTTTAGATTTGTAGGTATGATAACCTTTTGTTCTGTAACTCCCCCCTTTTTAATAACACCAGAAAATCCAGACACTTTGTTTTCTGCATCAAAAAAATCGATTGAGTAATT
>JAHEMV010000343.1 GCA_024643455.1 Cytophagales bacterium | reverse complement strand
TGTACCACTGGTTGCATCCACGTTAGTATCGCTGTGATGGATCATATGAAATTTCCACATCCATTTTATCCGATGGAGTAAAAAATGGACAAAATATTGTGCAATTAAGTCGAGAAGCAAAACAGCAATGAGTAATTCGACCCAAACAGGAAAGTTTAAAAAAAATAATAGGCCAATCTTATTGATTTGTACCCATTGAAAAATTCCTGCAGCAAGAATTCCAAAAAGAATATTTATAAAAAGTGTGATGCTCAGAAAAATAAGATTCACTTTCGCATGTTTCCATTTTCGATAATCAAATCGAAAAAGGGGATAAGCACCTTCAAGGATCCAGCAAATACCGAGGCATCCAATGACCCAGACTAACTTCTGCCAGGCAGGCATTACTTCAAAAAAATTCAGAAAAGAGCTCATACTCATAATTTGTATTATTTAGGCTATTGAACCGACTTTTTAAATTGAATTAATCTGCATTATATTGATTTTTCTAATTTGGTACACCATTCGACACATGAATTTTTTTAGCAGATATTTTGAGAAGATTGCTTAATTAATGAAATGATAAATTTATAACCAATACCTTTTAATCCTGATTCCTATTTTTCATCAATCTTTTAGGAGCATTTTCAAATTATATTTAATATTCTGCTGTCGAGAGTAAGGCCAAATGAAGAAAACAACTATTGTAGATATTGCTAAAGAACTGGATCTTTCACCAAGCACAGTCTCGCGTGCTTTGAACGGTATCGGCAGAATGAATCAGGTGACCAGACAGGAAATTATGGATCTGGCTAAAAAATGGGGCTACCATCCAAACCCACATGCGCAACGACTCAAAAAAGCAAAGACTTCAACAATAGGACTGATCATTCCTGAGCTTACCCATCATTTTTATTCACAAATCGTCAAAGGTGTTGATTCGGTTTTGGATAAGTATGGATACCAGCAAATTATTTGTGTTTCCAATGAGGAATTTGAAAAAGAGCGAAATGCTGCATCGACCCTGCTCAATGCTCGTGTAGATGGATTATTGATTGCACTTTCCAACGAAACAAAGGAGTATGATCATATTCAGCAAGTTATTGATGAAGAGATCCCGGTGGTATTTCTTGACCGCATGTGCGAGGATATCCAGGCGCCTTATGTGATGACTGACGATTTTGAAGGAGCAAAAATTGCCACGGAATACCTTATCAAAATCGGTTGCAGAAACATTGCTTTTATAAAAGGGCCAGAGAATATATCGACTACATTTAGCAGGTATATGGGTTATAAAGAAGCATTAAAAATCCATGAAATTCCCATGCATGAACAATACGTGCTATTGCATCAAAATCAGGAAAATCTTAATAACAGCATTGCAAAATTATTAAAGGAATTTCATATCGATGGATTATTGGCACATAGCGATTACCACGCGTTCAGAGCAATGGAGGAGATTCACAGCCTGGGATACCGTGTGCCGGAAGACGTCAGCGTTATTGGTTATGCCGATGAACCATTAGCAAGTTATACTACTCCCAAAATCACGACTGTAAAACAACCTGCTTATGAAATCGGAAAGGTAGGAATGGAGATGTTGTTTCATCAAATTAATACCGGTGAAAAAAAAGAACCCCGGATGCTCCAGACTGAACTGATTATTCGCCAAAGTACCAGGTAAAAAAAGTTTATTCCGGATTGTGATGGAGGAAAAGGGCAAGAAAAAAGACAGGTTTTGTGAAAATTGTGTAGTTTAATGTTTTGACTTTTTAACTATCAAGTTGGATGAAAATAATTTATTGCTCCCTGCTGGTTTTTGCTTTCATATCGTTTATTTCCTGCGAAACCTCTAAACAAAATTATGTGCCTGTTTTACCGGAATCATTCCATGTGATGCATGATGGCAAACAGGTGGATTTATTTTCCATTAAAAATACCAAAGGAATGCTGGTGCAGATCACCAATTATGGTGGAAAAATTGTTTCTATCCTTGTGCCGGATCGAAATGGAAATTTTGGTGATGTATGCCTCGGATATGAGACTGCTATTGAATATATAAACGGAACGGCCTCATTGGGTGCAACCATGGGTCGTTTCGCAAATCGTATTGCCAATGCGCAATTTACGCTGAATGATTCTACCTATCATCTGGCAAAAAATAATGGTGAGCATTCCATTCATGGAGGAGCAAAAGGGTTTCGTTTTAAGGTCTGGGATGCAAAGCAATTGAATGAACAGAATCTCGAATTGAGCTATTCGGCTTCAGATGGGGAGGAAGGGTTCCCTGGAAATCTGACATTAAAAGTGTTATATACGGTTACTGAAGACAATGAACTGAAGTTGACTTATCATGCAACAACAAATAAACCGACCATAATCAATGTAACCAATCATGCTTTTTTTAACCTGGCAGGGGAAGGGAATGGGGATGTACTCGATCATGAGTTGCTGGTTGATGCAGATTATTTCACACCGGTGGATGCAACAGCCATACCTACGGGTGAATTCAGGCAAGTGGAAGGGACTCCGATGGATTTCAGGGAAATGACAAAGGTTGGCGATCGCATCAACGCAGATGATGAGCAACTAAAATTTGTCGGGGGTTATGATCACAATTTTGTCTTAAATAAAGAGGAAAACGAATTGGCACTGGCGGCACTCTTATATGATCCAGTTTCCGGACGGGTTATGGAGGTGAAAACCACTGAGCCCGGATTACAAGTTTATACCGCCAATTCGCTCACTGGAGAAGGACCAGATATTGGCAAAGGGGGTAAGCCGTACCAATCAAAATCAGCAATTTGCCTGGAAACGCAACATTTTCCTGATTCACCTCATCATCTTAATTTTCCATCAACGGTGCTAAATCCTGGGGAAGACTTTGTTTCGGAAACGATTTATAAATTTTCTGTAAAATAAAATATGGGAAGAATTGCTTTTAAAATGAAGCTCAAACCGGGTTATGCTGATGAGTACCAAAAACGGCATGATGAACTTTGGCCTGAACTGAAAAAATTATTAAAAAAGTCAGGAGTTTCAGATTATTCAATCTTTTTGGATACAGAAACCAATACGCTTTTTGCCGTACAATTTCAAGCGGGGATGGCTTCCTCCCAGGATTTAGGTGCTAATCCAGTGGTCCAAAAATGGTGGAAGTTTATGGCCGATATCATGGAAACCAATCCAGACAACTCGCCTGTTTCTATCCCATTAAAAGAAGTATTTTATTTAAAATAGCTCAAAACCCATGAATCGTCCAAACTCAAGATTGTACCTAATAATTTTTATTTCCCTTATTTTATTTCATTGCCAATCCCCGAATAAGGAGAGCGTCACACAAGTCTGGCCGGAAGTAAATAGTGCCACAAAGCCATGGGTCCGATGGTGGTGGATGGGCAATGCAGTAAATAAAAAAGATATTGAAATTCAGCTAACCGAGTTTTCAAAGGCTGGTTTTGGTGGAGTAGAAATAACGCCCATTTATGGGGTGATGGGATATGAATCGCAATATATCGATTATCTATCGGATGAATGGATGAATTTATTGGAATATACAATCGATAAAGCAGGAGAGCTCGGAATGGGAGTCGATATGAATTTGGGAACAGGTTGGCCTTTTGGAGGACCGCAAATTACGCCTGAATATGCGGCCTCCAGGTTGCTAATAGAAAAATATAGTGTAAAAGGCGGAGAGAAACTAAAGGAAAAAGTAATAACCAAGGAACCCAAACAAAATCCTGATGATGTTGAGCTATTGGCCTTGACAGCCTATTTTTCTGATGGGGAAATCATGGATGTAAAACAATTTGTTAGTGGTGAAAATGAATTGAATTGGGTGCCGGAAAAAGATTGTGAAATCTATGCTGCTTTCAATGGAAAAACAAGACAAAAAGTAAAGCGGGCAGCACCTGGTGGTGAAGGTTGGTCAATGGACCACTTTTCAAATGAGGCACTCAAAATCTATCTGGCACGATTTGATTCTGCTTTTTCGAAAATCCCAAATCGGCCAAGAGCATTTTTCAATGACAGTTACGAAGTCTATGGCTCTAGTGGGACTAAAAATATTTTTACCGAATTCGAAAAGCGGCGAGGGTACGATTTAAAGCTTCATCTAAAAGAGCTTGAAGGTGAAGATGACAGTGAATCAACGCGCAGAATCCAGTCAGATTACAGGCAAACATTTTCAGAATTGTTGATGGATGAGTTCACCATTCCCTGGAAAAATTGGTCTAATAATCAACAGGTAAAAGCAAAAAACCAGGCTCATGGTTCCCCCGGTAACATCATTGATTTGTATGGCGCCGTTGATATTCCGGAATGTGAAACGTTCGGTTCCAGTTATTTTGCTATTCCCGGTTTACGCCGTGATTCCACCGATATCCGTCCGGTCGATCCCGATCCCGTAATGATGAAATTTGCCACCTCTGCTGCAAATGTATTGGGTAAAGAATATGTATCTTCAGAGACGTTTACCTGGCTTGCCGAGCATTTCAGGGTTTCGCTATCTCAATGCAAACCCGAACTGGAACAGGTTTTTCTCGCCGGGGTCAATCATGTTTTTTATCATGGCATTACTTATTCGCCACAAGATGCTGACTGGCCAGGATGGTTGTTTTATGCCTCAGTGCAGTTTGGTCCGGTCAATAGTTTTTGGCCGCATGTCCATGGATTAAATGAATACATTGCTCGAAACCAGAGTGTATTACAATTGGGAAAAGCGGATAGCGATGTATTAATGTACTGGCCAATTTATGATGTATGGAATAATGTTGGCCGTCTGGATCAGCAGATTAGTATTCATAATATTGATGAATGGCTTCATCCCACAGCATTTTATAAAGGTGTAAAGGAGCTGATGAATAATGGATATTTGATTGATTTTGCGTCGGACAATATACTTTCAGAGACTTCGGTTCATGAAGGATTGTTATCTGCAAATCCTTCAGGGAGCGTATATAAAACCATCATAATTCCGACGTGCGAACTGATGCCTGTGGCAACGATGAAAAAACTCATCGAATTGGCAAATGAAGGAGCAACAGTCATTTTCCAAAATCTTCCCAATGATGTACCAGGATTCCATGATCTGGATCAACGACGACAGGAATTTAACGAACTTCTTTCATCGTTAAAATTTGAATCTACAGAAGAAAATATGCAGGAAGTAAAAACAGGTAAAGGAAAAATCATACTGGCTGCTGATGTGAATGGAGCGTTAAATGCAGTAAATATCCATGGAGAAAGCCTGGTCGATTCAGGATTAAAATTTGTTCGACGTGTCAAGGATGGCGATACCTATTATTTCATTGTCAATCACACTAAAGAGGGAATCAACAGACAAGTTTTGTTAAATTCCAAAGCATCAAACGCCGTACTTATGAATCCCGATAACGGAGATTTTGGCAAGACTTCGCTTTCAAAAAAAGGAGCTCAGGTTTCGACTAAGATCCAGTTGAAGTCTGGCGAATCAATCATCATACGATGTACAGATAAAGACGTATCCCAAATTCAGGAATGGCATTTTATTGGAAAAACAAAAGAAACCATAGCAATGACGGGTCCCTGGAAACTCACCTTTACAGGTGGAGGCCCAGAGCTTCCAGAGCCAACAACAATGAATACGTTAGTTTCCTGGACGGAATTGCCGGATAAAAGTGCTATAGATTTTTCTGGCCAGGGAGTATATGAATATTCATTAACCATTTCAGATGGGCTGGCAGATGAATATGTTTTGGACCTGGGCAAGGTGGCGGAGAGTGCCCGGGTTTGGGTAAACAGCCAGGAAGCAGGCGTGCTTTGGAGCAATCCATTCGAAGTCCGGATTGGTAAATACCTGAAAAAGGGTGAAAATTCCATTAAGATCGAAGTCGCCAACCTCATGGCTAACCGAATCCGCTACATGGACCAGCAGGGTATTGAATGGCGTAAATTCCATGAGATTAATTTTGTCAATATCGACTACGAACCCTTCGATGC
>JAHEMV010000342.1 GCA_024643455.1 Cytophagales bacterium | reverse complement strand
AATATAAAATATCAGGAAGCCACAGATCTCGTGCGCAGGGGAGGAGCTTTTGAAGTTACAGATTCGGATGAAATAAGAAGCGTAATATCAACATTGTTTTCGAATGACACTAAACTTGAAAGCGTTTCAAATATCAGTAGAGATTATGTAATTTCTAAAACAGGTGCTACTCAATTGATTATGGATTTTTTGACAAAATATTTTTAGCGAATGGAAGGATTAGTAATTAAATCCACTGGTTCCTGGTACGATGTGAAAACTTCTGAAGGCAACATTATAAACTGTAGGGTTCGCGGGAAATTAAAAATTCAGAATTTGAAGGTAACAAATCCTGTAGCTGTCGGCGATCAGGTGCAATACGATCTGGAAAACAATGGACAAGGAATAATTCATACAATCTTACCCAAAAAAAATTATCTCATACGAAGATCGACGCGAAAGTCAGCATTTGGTCATATTTTGGCGAGTAATATTGATTTGGCGGTGTTGATTGCCACGATCTCCTATCCGCGAACTTCCCTTGGATTCATTGATCGTTTTCTGGTCGCGGCAGAATCTTTTAGAATTCCATCCCTATTGGTATTTAATAAAACAGATATGTGGGGGGAAGATGAAAAAAAGCAAGCAGAGGAATTGGAAGAAATTTATACCCGAATAAAAGTTAATTTCCTTACCATTTCTGCTAAAACTGGAGCAAATTTTGATCACTTATATGAAAAACTGTCTGGGAATATCTCGCTAATTGCCGGACATTCAGGTGTTGGTAAATCCACTATACTAAATTTACTTTCACCAAAAATAAACCAAAAAACATCAGAGGTTTCGGCCTTTGCCAATAAAGGAACCCATACGACAACCTTTGCGGAAATGTTTGAGATTGGCAAGGATACTTATGTTATTGATACGCCAGGAATCAAGGAGCTAGGGCTGATGGATATTTATGATGAAGAAATCAGTCATTTTTTTCCAGAAATGCGGGAATTATTTGGCGAATGCAAATTTTACAATTGCACCCACACGCATGAACCGGGTTGTGCAGTAATTGACGCGGTAGAAAATGGCGAAATATTCCTTTCTCGATACCAAAGCTATCTGAGCATGATGGAAGGAATTGATAGCCACCGATAATGGATTTTACTTGTTTTTGAAAGCAAGTATAAAGTAAATGACGATGGGCAAAAAAGTCCCTAACATTGTAAAGACTATAAAATAAACACCAAGACCGCTCTGTAATTCCTTAGCCACATTGATTGTTTGTAATTGAATATAAAGAAAAGTACCAACAAGAGTAAACTTTAAAATAGTGATGAGCGATTTTGCAAGCTCATATTGTCGAACAGCATTTTCCTGGGTGATTTTAATAGGAAAGTTAAATGTATGTGGATAAATGTTGATAACCGTTAGTCCAGCATAAAAAATGATTGAAACCAGCGGTAAAATTAATAAAGTGGATTTACTCCCCCAATCATCAGGACTTCCATTTGCTCCGTAGTGAATAGGTACTTTATCTGCCAAATCTGGATATTCAAAAATTAACTCGGATACCATATATACGATACATATCGCGGATAATGCTTCGAATAGTAGATCGATTGTGCGCAAGGGCGGATTAATTTTGGGGTTTACCACAGCTATCTATTCAAAATATTAATAAATGTCAAACTTATAAATGGTCGTTGTTTTATAGGTTTTATCCGGTGTCAGCTTCGTACTTGGAAAGTTTGGTTGGTTTGGTGAATCCGGGAAATGTTGTGTCTCCAGACAGAAAGCGCCATGTTTTTGATATTTAACTCCATTTTTTCCAACTTGTTTTCCATTGAAGTGGTTGGCCGTATATAACTGAACTCCGGGTTCGGTCGTCCAGCATTCCATTTTTCTACCAGTTGATGGTTCAGTTACTGTCGCATATTTTATCAGTTCACCGTTAGTATTTTCCAAAACATAGGTGTGATCATACCCGCCTCCAAATTTCAATTGTTCAAAATTATCGTTGATTCGTAATCCAATAGCAGTTGTCTTATTAAAATCCATAGGGGTATTGGCGACATCCATAATTTTTCCTGTAGGTATAAGTTCTTTATTTCCAGGGACAAAATATTTCGCTGAAATCTGTAAATCATGATTGTAAATGGGTGAGAAATCTCCTCCTGCAAGATTAAAGTAGGAATGGTTTGTCAAATTTATTACTGTCGTTTTATCTGTTGTAGCAAAATAATTGATAATCAGTTCATTTTTATCCGTGAGGGAATAGGCAACCCGGACGTCAAGATTGCCGGGATAGCCTTCTTCTCCATCTTTGCTCAGGTATTGAAGGGTTAATTTTTGTTTGCTGGAATCCTTTACTTCCCAAACAGTATTACTGAAGTTTTTTAACCCACCATGGAGATGATTATTGCCGTTATTTTTTGCCAAAGTATAGGTTGTACCTTTCAGTTCAAAAGTGCCATTGGCGATTCTGTTTCCATAACGACCAATTAATGCCCCAAATGAATTGTCACCATGAACATAGTCTTCAATTTTATCATATCCAGTAACAACATCATCAAAATTCCCATGGCGGTCCGGTACGATAATAGAGACTATTTTCCCACCATAGTTAGTGATCTGAATGATCATTCCATTTTTATTTTCAAGATTATAAAGATCAACCTTTTTGCCGTCCTGGGTCGAGACAAAATTTTTTCTTTGAATCATTTTATGCTGAGGTATTTTTGTAAGTTGTATTTTACCATTTTTTTCATTGCAGGAAAAAACTGCAGTAAAAATAAAAAGTATAATGAAATACTTAGATTTCATGTTTTCAATTCATTTATTAAATGTAAAGAGAATGCTTTAAAATATAAATGCCGATACAACTATCGGCATTTATATTTTATAAAAAAGTCCAGAATTACCATTTTTCAAGTAGTGCTTCTGAAAATTTGAATCGATTTGAATTAAGCCTCTTTCGTCTTTTTATTCTTTATGATAATGTAAAGGATAATAAAAGCTGCGATAAGGATTACTGGTAAAACGGCCATATTGCGTAATGTAATTTGTGGCCCTGAGGTTTCAATGGATTTTCCCATAATTGGCAATATCATAGAAGTAGCGACGAAACCTGCTCCACCCAAAATCGACATGCCTAATGCACCGCTCTTTGGTACATATTCTGAAGCTACACCAATCATGGTTGGCCAGAAATAACAGACACCCACTGCAAATACTGCCGCTGCAAGAACTGTCATAATCGGTCCGCTAGCAATGCTAAGCAACAAAAGGCCTGCAAATGCAATGATCGATGAGCCCAGAAGAACACCAGTTGGATTTAATCTATGAATCAACCCACCAGCAAAGAAACGACCTACTGCCATGATGCCAGTTACAACAGCCAAAATAATCATGGGGCCTATTCCGTTTGCTTCGAGCAATGCGTTAATCCACTGTGTGGTGCCTAATTCTGTGGATGCAGTCAGTAGCATGCAGAAAAATATCAGTGGGAATATTAAGGTAATTTTATTCATCAACCGACCTTCAATAATGATTAATACCGCAATAACTGCAATGATGATCAGTGGTAGTGTAGAGCTTGTTGTGACTACAGCTGAAACTGATGGTACTGTCGCTAGCATTATCATAAATATAACTGTCAGGGTAATGGTGATTGGTGCACCAACGTTTCGCATCATTTCCTTATATGTCACTCCTGTAGAAACACGTTCTGTTTCTGGAATTTTTTGTCCAAAAAACAAATAACCGTAAATGGCCAAAGGTATAAACAACAAACTCACGAGTATTTGCCATGGCAATTCAACTGTATCCATGACTAGTGATGCTAACAAACTACCTATCACAATTCCGCCGGGGAACCAAACGTGAAAGCGGTTAAGCATTTTTGTCTTCTTTTCTGGGAATAAAGTTACAACAAGTGGATTACAAGCCGCTTCAACACTACCATTTCCCAAGCCTATAAATACATTGGCGATAAACAGTGAGGTAAAGTCTTTTGCCATAAGCAATAGCACAATGCCGATAAGGTGCATGGCGAATGCCGCCCACACGATGGTCTTGGTTTTTACAATATCTATGAAGTAGCCTCCCGCAAACATAGCCACTGCAAAACCCCAGAATGCAGGTCCGAATGCCCGACCAACCTGCTCTTTGGTTAATCCATAATCATCTGTAAAAACGCCTTCAATTTTTGCCCTGATAGCAAAAGTGATTGCTGTCACCAGTAATGCCAGGCAACTTGCAATAAAAAGTCTCTTTGTGTTTACGTTTTCCATAATCTAGTTTTAGGTTTATATAGGTTTGTTAATTATGATTCTACGATAAAAAAACGTTAAATCTTAATGCTCTTATTTTGGGTTATTAAGTGTATCAACTGTTTTATTTTAATCCAAGTAACCAAAAAAGCGACTTAACTATAAAAATCTTCATCAAGATACTTTTCTATCTACATGATTAGTTCAATTGAAAAAGTACGATTAAATATAAACATTCGGAAAATAAAACAAAATAAGCTTATAGTAAAATTTACTATAAGCAGCAGGTTGATCGACTTTTTGAAGGGATAATTAGGGGCAGGAATTTTAGTATAAAAAAAGAGCGGCTGAAAAGCCGCTCAGTGGTTAAGTAAATTACATTACCTTTATTTTGATGTTTTTGTACCAAACATCATCGCCATGATCTTGTAACCCAATATATCCTTTTGATGCAGGATCTATGAAGTTTGGCCAGTCTTTGAATTTGCTGTCTGAAACCATAGTTTTCCACTCAGGTGTCCAAAGATGGTATTCAACAACATTTTTCCCATTTTGATTGTAGATCACTGTGCCTTTATAGACAGTAATCACAACTTTGTTCCATTGCCCGACAGGTTTGGCATTTTGAGGCACTGCGGGAATTAGGTCATATAAAGAACCAGCCTGTCGGTTTCCGTCTCTACCCAGTTTTGCATCGGGATGTTTGTCGTTGTCCAATACTTGCATCTCAGGTGAAGACATATAAATTGGCTCACCTTCTACTTCCTGGCCCAGGATGAAAATGCCACTATTTCCGCCTTCCGAAATTTTCCATTCAAGGGCCAACTCGAAGTTTTGAAATTGTTCTTTTGAGATGATGTCACCACCGTCTTTTGCTCCAGCTTCACCTCTGCCAGAACCATTGCATTTAAGAGCTCCATCTTCAATGATCCATCCTTTGGGGAATTCCTGTTTCCCATATCCTCTCCAATGGTCTGTTGATTGGCCATCAAAAAGCAAAATCCATCCTTCTTTTTTCTCTTTTTTAGATAAAGTGTTGTCTCCTTTCTGAGCATAAGAAATGGAAAAGGCAACAAGTAATGATAATACTAAACTTATTTTTTTCATTCTATTAAAATATTAAAACTTGATATAAAATTCTTCCAAGAAAAAGTAATGGCTCCGCAGAACCATTACTTTTTTAATTTTTTACCATCAATTTACTGGCATTTATATTATGCAGGCATATCAGGTAATGACCAACCATCTCTGTATGTATGTTTCACCAATTCTTTTGAATATTCCAAAGCATTAACAGGATCAGTATAGGTCTTATCAAATGTTGGATGACCATCATGAATTTTAAAACCGTCTTTAATTACAGTTCTGATCTCTTCACTATCAGAGATATTGGTAAACTGCATATTTGGGCCATCCCAATTCAAGGTCTTATTCAAAGACTGAAGTCTTACTGCAAGCACACCCATAACAACCATTTCATTGAACGGTCCAGCTTCTGCAAAGTCTGAAGTACAAGGTTTTCTGTTTTCAGGGCTTTCTTTACATGCTCTTACCCAATCCATTTCATGAGCACCATCTCCCCATCCAAGATCAAGTTCTTTTTCTACTCTTCTTTCAGTAACGGGAATATTTGGCTTATTTCCAGAAAGCAATTCAGGTTGTACACCGTAGCATCCAACATGTAGGATATCTTTTGTTCCATAGAAAAATGTTCCACCACCT
>JAHEMV010000341.1 GCA_024643455.1 Cytophagales bacterium | reverse complement strand
GGGGTTCAAGTGGTGTAATTATCGTTACCACTAAAGGAGGAAAAGAAGGAAGAATGAACGTTGATTATAATGGTGATTTCATCGTTGAATCTCCTTATCGATTCCAACCTGTTCTTGATGCTGCTCAGTGGCGTCAATTATCCAGCGAAATCGGGTTAGGTCAGGACTATGGCGCTAGCACCAACTGGTTTGAAGAAATAACCAGAACTGCAAAAAGCCAGGTTCATAATTTAGCCGTATCAGGTGGAAGTAAAAGTACTACTTATAGAGTATCTCTTAACTACAGGGATATCGAAGGTATTTCTTTGAAAACGGGAAGTCAGACAATTAATACCAGAATGAACCTGACTCACAAGGCGCTAAATGACCGTCTGACTTTAACTGCCAATATCGGCGCTTCATATAAAAAAGCTCAATATGGACAGGATGACGCATTCAAGTTCGCTACAATTTATAATCCAACTGCACCAGTTAGATCCGATGATCCTTCATATGATATTTATGGAGGATTCTTTGAATTAGTACAATTCGATTATAAAAACCCTGTTGCTATTCTTGAGCAAAACATCAATGACGGAACGGATAAGAGGATTAACATAGCTGCAAGAGCGGCTTATGAAATTGTTGATAACCTTATCTTCGATATGTCATACTCTATTCAAACTGAAAGTTACCTTAGAGGATCCTATAATTCAAAAAAATCCTTCTGGGGAGGTATGGACCGAAATGGTAATGCAGAAAGAAGACTGGATGACAACTTTAACCAACTTTTTGAATCAACCTTAAGATGGACTGGCGACCTGAGTAACGCCAACATCGAGGCTGTAGGAGGTTATTCATATCAGGAATTCTCATATGAAGGTTTCAATGCCCGTGGTGGTAATTTTATTACTGATCAATTTACCTATAACAATCTCGGTGCTGCGCAAGAATTTCCAGCAGGTCTTGGAAGTGTAGGAAGTTATAAAAACGAAAATAAAATTATCGCTTTCTTTGGAAGAGTAAACTTCAATTGGAATAGTACTTATTTTCTTTCGGCTAGTGGTCGTTATGAAGGATCCAGCCGTTTTGGACAAAACAACAAATGGGGTTTCTTTCCTGGTATAAGTGGTGGTGTTGAACTAGCTAACTATATCAATAGCTCATCAATCACCAACATGAAACTAAGAGCTTCATATGGTGTGACTGGTAACAATTTACCAGAAAGTTTACTTTCTATTGAACGTTATGGCCCCGGTAGCAACTTCTTCTACAATGGTGGATATGTACCTGGATATGGTCCAGTCAGTAATCCAAACCCGGATTTGCGATGGGAGAAGAAAGCTGAATTCAACATTGGTGTTGACTATTCTGTGCTAAATGATAAAATATTTGGATCGCTTGAGTATTACTCTCGTGAAACAAATGACTTACTTCAGTTGTTTAATGTTCCAACTCCTCCAAACTTATATGACAGAACATGGACAAACGTTGGTTCGCTTAGAAATACTGGTCTCGAGTTACTCTTAAACTGGCAGGCAGTGAAAAGTCCAACCTTCAGTTATGTGACAACTTTAACATTTACTGACTATCTTAAAAATGATATCGTTAGTCTTTCTGATTCAACAAAAGGATTTGAATATGGTATCAGAGATATTGCCAACATGGGTTCACCAGGTCAGAACAATACTCCTACCATCAGGGTTCAGGAAGGTTGGCCTATCGGACAAATGTGGGGATTGGTTTATGAAGGTGTTTCTCCAACAGGAGACTGGGTTCATAAAGATTTAAATAACGATGGCCAAATTGACAACCTTGACAGAACTGTTATTGGTAATGGTTTACCAAAAGTAGAGCTTGGATGGGGAAACAACTTTAGCTATAAGCGATGGGATGCTAACGTATTTTTCAGAGGTATTTTTGGTCATGACCTGATCAACTCAAATGCTGCATTTTATGCTGTTCCTAACGTAATCGTTACGTATAATCCACAGGAAGCTGCTTTGGATATGAAAAATGCAAATGGAACCTACCTAAATACTTCAGATGGTAAATTTTCAAGTTTGCATGTGGAAAAAGCATCTTATTTCAAACTTGATAACCTAAGTATTGGATACAATTTCGATATGGGGAACAGTAAAGCTTTCAGAAAAATCAGATTGTATGGTACTGCCAACAACTTATTTGTCATTACCCAATATTCTGGTTCTGATCCTGAAGTTCGATATGGCGACAAAGAAAATAATAACGATGTATTGGCTCCTGGTATTGACAGAAGAAATACCTGGTTTTTAGCAAGATCATTTTCTTTAGGAGTTAGCCTGGGATTCTAGTAGAAGAAATTAAACAATAAAAAAGATGAAAAAAATTAAAATATTCACCAAAGTATTAATAATCGGGTTGTTCATGACCTTCTTAAGCCAGTCATGTACCAATCTAGATGAAGAAATATACAGCCAGGTGACTCCTGATAACTTTTATCAGGATGCAAACCAATTTGTATCTGCCCTGGGTAGTGCATATACTGGCATGTATGGGTATGCAGCCGGAGGGCCGCTTTCATTACAAGAAGTTTCTAGTGACGAAGTCGTTGTACCAACCAGGGGTCCTGACTGGGATGATGGTGGTCACTGGAGAAGATTGCAACTCCATTCCTGGAACTATGAAGATCCAGAAATTGGTGGCGTATGGGGTTTCGCTTATGGTGGCGTTAGTACCTGTAACCGATTGATCTATACATTTGAATCATTGGTTGAAGAAGGAAAAGTAGAAGCTGATTTTGCAGCTCCATTTATTGGAGAACTAAAAGTGTTGAGAGGCTTTTATTACTGGACATTACTCGATGTTTACGGCAATGTGCCGATCGTTACAAGATTTGATGATCCGGATGCAACTCCTCCTACTAAATCAAGGAAAGAAGTGTATGATTTTATAGTTCAGTCTTTAGAAGAGTATGTTCCATTATTGGCTGAGAATGTTGACTTATCCACTTATGGACGTATGTCAAAATGGGCTGGAAAAGCGCTTCTAGCTAAATTGTACCTTAATGCCGAAGTATATACTGGTACAGCAGAATGGCAAAAAGCAGCTGATGCTTGTGATGATATTATTGAATCTGGAAAATTCAATCTTGAGACAAATTTTTTCAATAATTTCGACGCTGACATCACTGGTTCAAGTGAATTTATTTTTGCTATTCCTTATGATAAAGTATATGCTCAGGGATTTAACCTGGTCATGAGAACTTTGCATTATGGAATGCAGAATACCTATAATCTAACAGCTCAACCATGGAATGGATTCTGTTCAATGGAAGAATTTTACAATTCTTTTGATGATGATGATTTGAGAAAAGGACAACCAGGTACAGTAGACGGACCATATACGGGAAGGGGAACTTTCCTTGTAGGGTATCAGTACAAATCAAATGGTGATCTTGTAACTGATGATGGTTTTGAAGCAGGTGACCCTGATGGAGCTCCTTTGAACCTAATGCCAAAAGTTAACGAACTTGGTCCAGTTGCATTGAAGCAAGCGGGCGCTCGAATGGGAAAATGGGAATTTGCAATGGGCGGAACTTCTGAAATGAGTAATGACTATGGTGTATTCCGATATGCTGATATATTGCTTATGAAAGCTGAAGCGCTTTGGAGAATATCTAATAGCCCTACAGATGGTGAAGCTCTTGCATTGGTTAACCAGGTTAGATCAACTCATGGTGGTGCAAAAATTGGTCTTATCACTTCTCTTGATGGACCAGTTAGTTTTGCTATAGAGGATGGTTCTATCCCAGGTGGTGAACTTCTAAATGAAAGAGGAAGAGAAATGGCATTTGAAAACCACAGAAGACAAGACTTGATCCGATGGGGATTGTTCTTGGATGTTGAAAAATTTACTCCTCCTGTTCATAATCCTGGAGATAAATTTGAAACAGATCCAAAGACCAATATCTATCCTATCCCAAGAGGTCAGCTCGATGCTAATCCAGACCTTATTCAAAATCCTGGATATCAGGGTGCTGGTGGTTGATAAATTATTGCATGTTGAAAAAGCATAAACGACTATTTCAACAGTTGTAAAGAAAAGAAAGCAAGTAAGATTACTTGCTTTCTTTTTTAATACCAATCAGGATTTCACCCTACTAGAATAATGACTGAAGGTCTTCAGATTTTTTTATTTCATGAAATTATTGCCCAAATTGCAGGTCGAAAAAATACACATACTTCCATCCACAATAAGACTCATTTTGCAACCTTTTTAATTGAACGTTAATCAAATAATCACTTCTTAACCTTCAAGAAATAGTGGTTGAAGAAGACATTTATTCATTTTTATAAGACACGTTATGCCGGAAGAAGAAAAAATATGCAATTATTCCATTAGAAAACCGATTTAAAACAAGAATGTCCATTTCGTCTAAATATACATTTTTATTGATTTTAAGTTTGTTCTCTTGTATGTCAAACAAACAGAATGACAAAAAAACAGGTTTTAGTTTGTTAAGCAGTGACCAAACAGGAATTGATTTCATAAATCAATTAGAACAAACTGAAGAATTAAATACCTATACCTTTCGTAATTTTTACAATGGCGCAGGCGTAGGCCTGGGAGATTTCAATAATGATGGCCTTACAGATATTTATTTTTGTGGGAATACTGCAGATAATAAACTTTATTTGAATAAGGGCCAGTTTACTTTTGAAGACATTACGGACCAAGCTGGAGTTGCCTGTAAAAATGTATGGTCTACTGGAGTTACTATCGTTGATATCAACGCTGACGGATTCGCAGATATTTATGTTTCCAAATCAGGACCTAAAAATGGCGCCAACAGACACAATGAATTATTTATTAACAATGGCGATCTTACTTTTACAGAAAAATCAAAAGAATATGGATTGGATATTGAAGGGCTTTCCGTCCAGGCATCCTTTTTTGACTATGACAAAGACGGTGATCTGGACTGCTACCTTTTAAACAACTCCTTTAAATCAGTTGATGCTTTCGAGCCGGAAAAAGGAATGCGTGAGATAAGTGATCCAAATGGGGCTAACAAACTATTGCGAAACGATAACCAGAAATTCATTGATGTCACTGCCGAGAGTGGTATTTATAGCAGCGCAATTGGATTTGGCCTTGGTGTTACGGTCAGCGATGTAAATAAGGATGGATGGCCGGATATATATGTAACGAATGACTTTTTCGAAAAAGACTACTTATATATCAATAATCAAAATGGCACCTTTACAGAATCGCTCGAACAGCAAATGAGGGAAATAAGTATGGGGGCAATGGGGGTAGATGCAGCCGACATCAATAATGATGGATTCCCGGAGATCTATGTCACCGAAATGACCCCGGAAGGAAACTTGCGCATGAAAACCAAAACGGTGTTTGAAAGTTGGGATAAATACATTCTAAATTATAAAAATGGCTATTACAACCAGTTTGCGCGGAACACTTTACAACTAAACAATCAGGATAGTTCTTTTAGTGAAATAGGCAGATTTGCAGGCGTTTCCACTACAGACTGGAGTTGGGCTCCACTAATCATAGACCTGGACAATGATGGATTCAAGGATATTTTTGTGACGAATGGAATTTTTAAGGATTTGCTGGATCGGGATTATCTTGAGTTTTACTCCAATCCAAGAAACGTAAAAAATATTTTAAATACCACAGAGAAAGGAATTCTGGCATTAATTGACAAAATGCCATCCGTTAAGATCGCGAACTATGCATTTATAAATCGCGGCGATCTTACTTTTTCAAATGAGTCTGAAAATTTAGGGCTGGATATCCCCGGTTTTTCCAATGGCACAGCGTATGGTGATCTGGACAATGATGGAGATTTGGATCTGGTGATCAATAATATCAACATGCCAGCATTTATTTATAAAAATAATACTGAGAAAAAACCTGATAACCATTTCATATCCATACAACTGAAAGGAGAAGGAAAAAATACTGCTGCAATCGGTTCCCAGGTTACGGTATTTGCAA
>JAHEMV010000340.1 GCA_024643455.1 Cytophagales bacterium | reverse complement strand
TAAATACACTTTATCAGTATTGAAAGATTTTAGAGTTTATGCCATTTGGAGTATGAGATGTGGAATTTTAGGGTAGTTTACCTGGATTTTCAATCGCGTTATCTTAATACTCAATGTTATCTTATGTAAGGAAATGAACGCACTTCGGGAGCATTCGGATGTGAGGTTATTTTATATTTTAGGCATAAAAAATAGGATTATACTAATAATATTTTTTTGCTTTCGCACAAGCATTATATATGCAAACCGTTGGTTTATAGAGTGATATTATAGGAAATCGATTGAAATGAAGCATTAACAAAAAATATTATATGGCAAATTAGAAGCGTCAAAATATTATGTATGGTTTATGGCCAATTATGCCTTATTATATTTCCTGTTGGCCGTAATATTTCCATAAAAGTGAATTTTTTAGGTATTTAAAATCCATTTATGTTTGTCACCGAATCAATTATTATTAATGGTTATGAAAGAAAACTGGAGAAGATTTATCAAATCGTTAAAGCCTGTTTATAATGTGGATGTGACAATGTATCACTTTATTCCTGGGATGCCTGTGAAATCAAATCGGACAAGACATTCATTTGCAAAAGGTGCTTTCGAAGAAGCAAAATCGTTCTTTGAAAAAGCTTCAGAAATGACCAGGGATGTCAATATTGCCCCTGTAGAAATCAATCTTGTGAGAGGAAAAAGAAGAGTTGTTACAAGCAGACATTTTGGCCCAATAAAAGCCTTGAAACAAATGAGGATGAGTGCTTAGGCATATAAAAGAAATTATTGGAGGTTTGAAAAAATTCAAACCTCCTTTTAAATGGCTCTACATTATTTAATTAAAACCATGATAAAATTATTAATTAATATACTTTCGATAGGTTGTAGTCAAACCACAATCTCATTTGGTGTGAAAGGGAAACGAATCGAATTACCTACAAAAATCAAACAAGGTTAGGTACAAAAGATCTTAAATTGAATCAAATGAATTGATTCGCAATCAACCATACTCACCAGATCCTATTCATTTTCCTTTTGTATTTGGGGATTTCAGTAAAATAAATTCGTATATTTTGCCGAAAAAAGGCCCTAAATATCATGAAAACTATATTTTACTTTTTGATAATCAGTTTTATTTTTTTGTCATGCAGCACTTCGCATCAGCAAGATGAGCAAGATATAGAGGTATGGACCAAATTAATAAATGGAGGTGAACTTCAGGGATGGAAATCCCAGGGCAGTATTGACCCTGTAGTTAAAGATGATATTTTGATTATTTCCGGCGATGCAGGTTGGCTGTTTTATGATAAAGATTATGAAGATTTTTTATTTGCAACTGAATTTAAGCTAGCTGAAAATGCCATTTCTGCAGTAGGATTTAGATATAATGATGCGGCAAGTACAGAGAAGGAATTCAATGGTTACAAAGTGATTCTTGATCACAATCCAGATCAGCAAAATACTATGGGATCTATAAGTACGGTTTCCAGAGCAAAAAGCTTGAAAAGCGCCAGAATAGATAATTGGAATAAATTGGTTATTGAAGCCAAAGGAGATCATTTAAAAGTATTTGTAAATGATACCCTGGTCACAGAAACACATGATCGGAAAAGTGATGAAGGGAAGCTGGGAATACAGGTTCTTAACAATTCTGAAAATGTCCAGTTTAGAAATATGCAGATCAAAATGCTTGAGGAGGAAGATTTTCTGGGCCCACAAATCGAAGATTATATGCGATCCTATAGCAAAATTGAGCTACATCCATTGGCTGACACAACTAATCTGCATGATTGGGCACAAATTGGAGACGCAAAATGGGATATTAAAAATGGCGTAATCCATGGATTTTCAGGTGAAAAGGGAGGTTTTCTGATTCATAAGGAAACCTATAGAAATTTTTATTTGAGGCTGAAGTTCAAAATAAAACATGAAGATAATAGTGGGGTATTCATACGGCATAATCCGTTAGATTCCGCTTTGGTTTCAACGGACAATGCCATTGAGTGCAACATTTACGATCACGATGGTTATACACATGAATATTCTACAGGTGCCATTGCACCTATTGCTCGAGCCTGGAGTAAAATGATCGACTATGAAAACTGGAATGACATGGAGATCTTCGCTTTTGAAGATCAGATCTGCATGTATGTGAATGGCGTCAAATCTTCAGAAGCGCACTTACCGGAAAAGTTTAATCAGAAAGGGAATATTTGTATTCAGGGAGGAATCCAGGTGTTTAATGGCAACCTGCCTTCAAACATTTATATCAAAGATTTATGGATCAAGGATTTTGAAGATGTTCCGTTCTTAGGGTTTTAATATTTGTGAAACGTTTATCTACCTAAATATCCCTTTTATCCAATAACTTATAAATGGAAAGGTGATAAATTCCCAACCAAACTATTACGATAAGTATATCTTTCCAGGCTATAAAGTCCTGAATTTCCATAAAGACGTAGCGCTGAAACGGAACGTGAATCAAATTATTGAGTGCTCTGATCGGTAAATAAGGAGCGAGCCAACTGACATAATCTTTGATCCATGGATTATGAAGCATATTTATCGTGAGAAAAGGTTCGAAGATCAGGGTATACATAAAAACCAACACGATTACGAAGCCAGCCTTTTTCAATAAAATACTTAAAAGAAGTGTAAAGGATAAAAAGGTGAAAACTTCAAGGAAATACGCAGCCAAAAAATCAAGTTCACTAAAAATGTAGGAAAGATTGATCACATGGGAATAAATTAATCCTGTAATTAATCCTTCAAGAAATATAAATAAAGTGGCGGCTCCGGAAAGCACCAGGATAAGATAAATTTTTGATTTGAGAAACTCCCATTTACTGAGCCCGTCAATCACATTTTGCCGCATCGTGCGGTAGCTTATTTCGTTTGTCACAGAAATAGCCACAATAAATGCAATAATTATTTTGAAAAATGTGGCGATGTAGGTCATGTTTTGCCACACATCAGGAAAGTCATACAATGGTAGAATGGTAGGATCAATGCCGTTAAAATCAGCCCCTTTGTATTTTAGGAATTGCATCAGGAACATACCGCTTGATAAAACCAGGATCAATCCAAGGAAATACATGCCTATCAAAATCCAAAAGATCTTGTAGTTTTTGAGTTTAAGCCATTCGATTTCAAGTAGTCTGATCATCTGATTCTTTCAAAATGTTTAAAAATTTCTGTTCCAGGCTACTTTTTCTGATGGCAAGATGGGTGAGTACAATTCCCTTTTCAATCAAAAAAGTGTTCAAATCATGAGCATCTGCAGCATCCTCCAATTGCAAGGAAAGCAGGTCTTTTTCTTCATCCAGGCTTTTTAAGGGACGGAACTCCTTAACAGTATTGACCAGTTGATTCATGGATTTTGAGGCTATTTCAATTGTCCTCGCTCCATTCAATGCTTCCTCAACAGAACCGGAATAAATTTTCGTGCCTTTTTTTAGCACAGCAAAGTCTGTACATACTTTTTGAACTTCATCCAGGATATGGCTGGCAAGTAGAATCGTTTTCCCCTCCTTGGCTACCTGCAAGATCACTTTGCGGATTTCTGCAATACCTTGCGGATCGAGTCCATTTGTTGGTTCATCGAGGATGAGCACTGGAGGATCAGAAAGTAAGGATGCTGCAATGGCAAGACGTTGCTTCATACCCAATGAGAATGTTCTGTATGGGTCATCTTTCCGGTCAAAAAGGTTAACCTGATGTAGTACATCCTCAATTCGGTCAATTCCTTTTCTCTTTATTTTTGCTATTATGTGCAGATTCTGTTGTGCTGATAGGTATGGATAGAAAGCAGGAACTTCCAATATCGCCCCAATTTTTTTTCGTGAATCCTTTGAAGAGTGTTTCCCAAACCATAGATAATCACCCGACGTTTTTTTCAATACATCCAAAACAATACCCAATGTGGTTGTTTTACCGCTCCCATTTGGACCTAACAGACCAAAAACACTCCCTTGATTAATTACCAACGACAGCTTATTTACGGCCTGAATTTTGCCATAATTCTTCACAAGATTATTTATAGAAAGTATTTCAGGCATCTATTTCTTTTTCTTTTCTCCGTATAAATTAAGCACATCCAAAAAGCCATTCTGACTAAAAGTTTGGGTGAGCTTTGGGATTTTGGCAACATTAATGATCCCATTGATTTCCAAAAGCATCAATTCGTCTTTGTTTTTTGAAACAACTACAAATTCCGGCATCTTACGTTCCAATGCCAACACTCTAATATCCTGATTTTTATCGCGGACAGACATCACCTCTTCAAAACCGTTTTCCTGTAAATCTTTAATTAGTTTTGAAATGTCTTCATTTACAAACTGTCCTGAATCAAATCGGAAGAATCTGGCTTTTTCAACATCCCTGATCATTTTATCATATTCTTCGTTTCGATCTATATTGATCATCCTGAGGGTCGATGGATAAAAATAGAGGGAAAGTCCGGTATTTCGGTTTTCGATAAAATCGGATACAACGTTATGTTGCTCGCAGGACGAAACAAATAGTATGATACTAAAAAAAATTATTCGATATCGCATAAGGGAAAAGAAGGCCTATTGGCCTTCCTTATTTTCAGATTTGTCAAGTTGTTTTAAATAATCCATGCCTTTGATATTCATACTCTTGGAGAGTTTTGAGATTTTTTTCAGGTCAATATCACCATAAAGACTCAGGATAAAAAATGCTTTATTTCCACCTACGACCATAACCAGTTCACTTATGATTCCATTGGTTTCCTTAATCATAAATTTCATATCCTCTCCTGCATCTTTTACTTCCATAAGTTCGTCATAGCCATTAGCAGATATTTTCTTTACAGCATTGGTATAGAGTTTTTTGGCATCTTTTACGCTGTCAGCGGCCACCACCTTCAGCCCTTTAAGTTTGCTGATTGCATCCAGAATATCCTTTTCATTTTCATCTCCAGGCTCAATGTTGGTAAAAAGTTCAAACATTTTGCTCGAGACTGAAACTTTAGTAAAGTCCGGATTGTCATAATAGTCATTAAAAAGTTTAGTGACTACATCATTTTGAGCATCGGCAGTAAAGCCCATGCAAACGGTAATAAGTACAAATACTATCTTTTTCATTTTAATTTTGTTTTAATGTTTTTTGACTTTCTTCAAATTTTGAAAATTCGGAGGCGTATTCAGTAGTCCGATTGAGTTTTGAAGAGATTAAAAGGAGCGCTCGCTTTGTTTCTTCAAAGGCTTTTTCCGGATCATCATACGTATCCACTTGTGCCACTTGTATTGGTTTTTTCGATTTTGTGAATTCGTTTTTGAAAATGATGCTTGCTGAAATCACGAGTACCAATGACGCTGCAATGTACCAGTATGTTAAAATGCTTTTTTTAGGTTTTAATTCATTGTTTTCTGTATCTATCAAATCAAGAATTTCATCATCAAATTCTTCACCCAATGGATTTTGAGCACTTTTTTTAGTTAAATAATTGAAATAAGCTTGATCTGGATCTTCAGTAACCATAGATGCGGATGTATGAATTTTCAATTCACGTTCTTCATCCAGTTTCGTTTTCCCTTCCCAGTATTTCTTACGAAGCGCTTCTGCTTTTTTCGAGTCCATGTGTATCAAGTTTTAATAAAATCGATTTTATGGTTTTCCTTGCTCTAAATATATTCACCTTCACATCATTAATATTGTATCCCGTGATTTCACTGATTTCCTGGTACGAGTATCCTTCAATGTCGCGAAGTTGAAAAGATTCTCTTTGTTTCAAAGGTAGGTTATCAACGATTTCATCAATGGCTTCCATGGTATTACTCATTTCTGTCATTTGATATGGTGACCGTTCATTAATTTCCCGGTCAAAGTTGCCTTCAAAACCCAATGTTTTATAATGCTTTGATCTCAGCTTATCCAATGCATAATTCCTCGTCAGGGTCATACACCATGCTTCCATGTTAATAATCCGGTTAAACTCCATGCGTTTTTCCCATGTTTTAAGCATGG
>JAHEMV010000016.1 GCA_024643455.1 Cytophagales bacterium | reverse complement strand
GAGCATGGGACAATGCTAAAAAATACATTGAATCAGGTCATAAAGGTGGCAAAGGATCGGATGCTCATAAAGCTACTGTTATCGGTGATACAGTCGGAGATCCTTTCAAAGATACTTCAGGACCAAGTTTAAATATCCTGATCAAGCTGATGAGTATGGTGACTATAGTTATGGCTGGTGTAACTGTTGCAATAAGCCTACTATAATTTTTCGAGATTTAAATATTTTTTAACGAATTGGATATAGGTGGAATTAATACGATTCCATCTGTATCCAATTCTCTTTTCTGGGTAATTACAAAAATCTCTTACTCAATAAAATTCTTCAGTTGACTGAGAGCCTTCATATTTAATCGAGAAATTCAACTGATGCTTTTGATATAGAAAAAGCATTTAAAATCCATACAGTCTGAATTTTCAATTTATTTCAACTAAATCTTTTGGAGCATTCGATATATTGATTGAAAAACAGATCTCCAAGATTATTTCAGTTTGTATGTATTTATAAAACAAAAAAGCCATGTCCCAAGCGGAACATGGCTTTTTACTTATTTCTGTTATGCTTATCCTTTAGTTGGATAAATAGCAGTTTCACCTAGTTCTTCTTCGATTCTAAGCAATTGATTGTACTTGGCCATCCTATCTGAACGAGACAATGAACCAGTTTTGATTTGACCAGCGTTAGTTGCTACAGCAATATCAGCAATGGTCGAATCTTCTGTTTCACCAGATCTATGAGAAACGACAGCAGTCCAACCTGCTTTATGAGCCATTTCAATGGCATCTAATGTTTCAGAAAGCGTTCCAATTTGGTTAACTTTTATAAGAATGGAGTTACCACATTTCTCCTGGATACCTCTTTTCAAAAATTTAACATTAGTAACCAATAGATCATCACCAACTAACTGGATCTTGTCGCCAAGTTTTTTAGTAAGCAACGCCCATCCTTCCCAGTCATTTTCATCGCATCCATCTTCAATGGAATCAATCGGGTATTTGGCAATCAATTCTGCCAAATAGTCAACCTGTTGCTCTTTTGACCTAACTGCTCCATCTTTTCCTTCAAACTTAGCATAATTGTATTTTCCACCCTCATAAAATTCAGAAGATGCGCAATCTAATGCTATGGTAATATCTTTGCCAGGTTTATAACCGGCAGCTTTAACAGCAGCCAAAATACTATCAAGTGCTTCCTCTGTTCCTCCTGAAAAATTCGGAGCGAAACCACCTTCGTCACCAACTGCAGTACTTAATCCTTTATCGTGAATTATCTTTTTTAGACTATGAAAAACTTCAGCGCCCATTCTTAAAGCATCACTAAATGTAGGAGCACCTACAGGACGGATCATGAATTCCTGGAACGCAATAGGAGCATCAGAGTGCGAACCTCCATTGATAATATTCATCATTGGCAAAGGAAGGGTGTATGCATTTGTGCCGCCCAAGTATCTATAAAGAGATTGACCGGATTCTTGTGCAGCAGCTTTGGCCACTGCCAGTGAAACTCCTAAAATCGCATTGGCACCAAGATTTGATTTTGTGTCAGTACCATCCAATTCGATCATGATTTTATCGATCAGTTTTTGCTCAAATACTGATATCCCAACTAGTTCTTCTGCGATTTTATCATTTACATTTTCGACAGCTTTCAAAACACCTTTACCTAAATACTTTGTTTTGTCGCCATCGCGCAATTCAACGGCCTCATTTTCTCCAGTAGAAGCTCCAGAAGGAACTGCCGCTCTCCCAAGAATACCGTTTTCTGTAATTACATCTACTTCAACAGTAGGATTACCTCTTGAATCGAGGATTTGTCGGGCGTGAATAATTTCTATAAGACTCATTTTTTGAAAAATTTATTTATTAGACATTAAATTAATGAAGGAATCAAATAAGTACCTTGAATCGTGTGGTCCTGGTGATGATTCCGGATGATATTGTACTGAAAAAGCTGGTTTATTTTTTAACCTTATTCCAGCAATTGTATTGTCATTCAGGTTGATATGTGTCACTTCCACTTCGGAATTTTTTTCTATGTCCTCTTTGGATACACAAAATCCATGATTTTGAGAAGTCACTTCACATAAACCTGTTTGCAGATTTTTGATTGGATGATTTAAGCCTCTATGGCCATGATGCATTTTAAATGTAGACAAACCGCTTGCTCTTGCCAAAAGCTGATGTCCGAGACAGATACCAAAGACAGGTCGGTTTGAGTCAATAATATTTTTTACTGTCTCAACAGCGTAATCCATAACTGCTGGATCTCCCGGGCCATTCGATAAAAAATAACCATCGGGATTCCATTTATCCATTTCAGAAAATGTAGTTTTTGCTGGGAATACTTGTATATAACAACCTCGTGCCGCTAAATTTTTTAAAATACTGGTTTTTATACCGATATCGAGTGCAGCCACTTTGAGTTTTGAGTCCGCATTACCATAGAAATATGGCTTTGAAGTACATACAACCGAAGACAACTCCAATCCATTCATTGAAGGAAGCTTTGCAAGCTTCTGTTTTAAAACCTGAGGATTTAGCTCATCAGATGATATTAAACAATTCATTGCCCCCTTGGAACGAATATGTCTGACAATACGACGTGTATCTACATTAGAAATCCCAACAATATCATTTTTTTCTAGATACTCTTGCAGTGAACTTTCGGATTGAAAACGACTGTGAACTGCAGAATAATCATTTACTACCAACCCGGAAATTTTTGGTTTTGATGATTCCTGCTCATCGTCCTTTACGCCATAATTACCGATATGAGATGTCGTGTTTACCACCACCTGCCCAAAATAGGAAGGATCTGTATATATTTCCTGATATCCGGTCATCCCTGTATTGAAACAAATCTCGCCTCCGGAAGTTCCTTTTTTTCCGATGGAATAACCGTTGAAATAGGTGCCATCTTCCAGGATTAAAACTGCTTTTTCTTTGGATTGATATTTCATTCTAAGGTGGTTTTTTAAATTGGACAAAGTAAAATATTATCTGTTACTTATCCAAAGTATGGCCATTCTATACTATGCTAGCCTGCAAAATAAATTCAAAAAAATAGGGATTAAACCACAGCTTAATCCCTATTTCTATATGTTATGATCATATACTCTTATTCCGTTTTGGAATTTTCGTCATTATCTGCTTCAGGTTCAGATTTATCATTTGATGTATCATCCGAAATTTCTTGAACTTCTTCAGAAGCTTTTACTTCTTCTACCGTTTCCTCTATCACTTCTGCTTCTTCCACAACTTTTGCTTCGACGGCAGATTTCTTTTGAACCTTAGGAGCTTCAACCTCCTTTGATTTAGTTCCTCTTCGACTTCTTCTTGTTTTTGCTTTAGCAGGCTCTTTGTCTCCTAGCAATAATTCATTGTAGTCAACTAGCTCCATGATACACATATCAGCATTATCACCAAGTCTATTACCCAATTTTATAATTCTAGTGTAACCCCCTGGTCGATCATTTACTTTTTCTGAAATCTCATCAAACAGTTCCTTTACAGAATCCTTATCCTGTAAATATGAGAAAACAATTCTACGACTATGCGTTGAATCCGTCTTTGATTTTGTTATGATCGGCTCAACAAAAACTTTTAACGCTTTTGCCTTAGCAACTGTAGTTGTTATTCTTTTGTGTATTATCAATGAAGAAGCCATATTCGAAAGCATAGCTTTCCTATGTGATGCTGTTCTCCCAAGATGATTAAAACTTTTACCGTGTCTCATTTTAAATTAATCTTCATCAAGTTTATACTTGGATAAATCCATGCCAAAAGTAAGATTCTTCTCAGCGACAAGCTGTTCCAATTCTGCCAATGACTTTTTACCAAAATTTCTGAATTTCATCATGTCAGAAATTTCCAACCTTACCAGATCACCTAAGGATTTTACATCAGCCGCTTTCAAGCAATTGTATGCTCGTACAGAAAGATCCAAATCATTAAGTGGTGTTTTGAGCAATTTGCGCATATGAAGCATCTCCTCATCAACAGCCTCAGGCTCTCTCAGATCAGCAGACTCCAAAATCATTGTCTGATCACTAAACAGCATAAAGTGTTGAATCAAAATATTAGCAGCACCCTTAAGCGCATTTTCTGGATGAATTGAGCCGTCCGTTTCGATGTCCAATACCAATTGCTCATAATCCGTCTTTTGCTCAACTCGAGTATTTTCAACGTTGTATTTTACATTTTTTATAGGAGTATAAATGGCATCAATTGGAATAAATCCAAAAACTTGCTCTCCCGGTTTATTCTCCTCAGCAGGAACATATCCCCTACCTTTTTCAACAGTTATTTCAATTTCAAAATCAGCTTTATCATCCAAATTACAGATTACCAACTCTGGATTTAAAATATCAAAAGTCGATGTAAAATTAGAAATATCCCCAGCAGTAAATTTTGATTTGCCTTTTATCGGAATAACAATTTTACTATCAACACTATCAGCAATTTTTTTGAATCGAACCATTTTAAGGTTCAAAATAATTTCAGAAACATCCTCCACTACTCCTTCTATTGTAGAAAACTCGTGTAGAACTCCGGGGACTTTGATTCCTGTTATGGCATACCCTTCCAATGAAGAAAGTAAAATTCTTCTTAAGGCATTACCTATTGTAACTCCAAAACCAGGCTCCAATGGTTTGAAAGTGAACAAACCGTGAAAATCATCGGCTTTTTCCATTGTTACCTTTTCAGGCATTTGAAATGCTAATATTGACATATCTAAATGGTCTTAATTATAGCTTATGAGAAAGAATTTATTACTTAGAATAAAGTTCAACGATTAATTGCTCTTGGATATTCTCAGGAATTTCTTCTCTTTCCGGCAACATCATCAGTTTTCCTGACATTTCTGAACTATTCCAATCCAACCAAGGATATTTCTGAGACCTATTCCCAGTCAAACTATTTACTACTACTTCAAGGGATTTCGATTTTTCTCTAATAGAAACTTTATCGCCTGCCTTTAAAGAAAATGATGGAATATTTACTATTTCGTCATTTACGAGTATATGCTTGTGCAAAACCAATTGTCGTGCTCCACGTCTTGTAGGTGAAATACCTAGTCGATAAACTACGTTATCCAGTCTTGATTCCAATAGTTGCAACAATACTTCACCAGTGATACCACTTTTACGTGATGCTTTATGAAATAGATTAGCGAACTGACGTTCTAAAACACCATAAGTATATTTTGCCTTTTGCTTTTCATTCAACTGAATAGCATATTCAGACTGTTTTTTTCTACGACCACGTCCATGTTGACCTGGCCCATATGCTTTCTTTTGAAGTGCTTTACTTGGGCCAAAAATTGGTTCGTTAAATTTTCTAGCAATTTTTGACTTAGGTCCTCTATACCTTGCCATATTCTATATAAAATTAAATGCGCTTAAACTCTTCTTCTTTTTGGAGGCCTACAGCCATTATGTGGTAATGGAGTTACATCAGTAATCGTAGTAACTTCAATACCTGAATTTTGTATTGATCTGATCGCTGATTCTCTACCAGCTCCCGGTCCTTTAACAAAAACCTCTACTTTTCTCAATCCTAAATCGTGTGCTTTTTGGGCACAATTCTCTGCTGCCATTTGAGCTGCGTACGGGGTATTCTTCTTTGAGCCTTTAAATCCCATTTTTCCGGCTGATCCCCAGGATATAACCTGTCCAACAGAGTTGGTCATGGAAATTATAATATTATTAAAAGAAGCTTTAATATGAGCCTGTCCAACAGACTCCACATTTACTACACGCTTCTTGGCTTTATCTTTTCTCTTTTGTGCCATAATTATTGCTTATTACTTGACTGCCTTTTTCTTATTGGCCACAGTCTTTCTTTTACCTTTTCTAGTTCTGGAGTTATTTTTGGTATGCTGACCTCTAACAGGCAGACCTCTACGGTGACGTAAACCTCTATAACAACCAATATCCAATAATCGTTTGATACTCAATTGTATTTCGGATTTAAGAACCCCCTCTACTTTAAAGCTCTCAGAGATGACGGTTCTAATTTTGTTCGATTCATCATCGGTCCAATCTTTCACCTTTTTATCCCTACTAACTTCTGCCTTGTCAAGAATGCTTTGAGCAGAACTCTTACCCAAACCAAAAATATAAGTTAATGCTATTTCTCCCCTTTTGTTATCGGGAATATCAACTCCTGAAATTCTAGCCATAATTATCCTTGTCTTTGTTTAAACCTTGGATTTTTTTTGTTGATTATGTAGACCCTTCCTTTACGTCTGACGATCTTACAATCACTACTCCTTTTCTTAACAGATGTTCTAACTTTCATCAGTATAATTATTTATATCTGTAAACTATTCTTCCTTTTGAAAGATCGTATGGAGACATTTCCAATTTTACTTTGTCTCCAGGTAGGATCTTTATATAATTCATCCTCATTTTACCTGAAATATGTGCTACCACTTGATGACCATTCTCCAGCTCTACCCGAAACATCGCATTTGATAATGCTTCAACTATTGTTCCGTCTTGCTCGATTGAAGTCTGTTTAGCCATATTATAATTTTATTCCTTCTTAAACTTAGGCAACAGCTACTTGAGATCTACCTTTAATTTTACCAGATTTCATCATTCCTTCATAATGACGCATTAAAAGATAACTTTCAATTTGCTGTAAGGTATCCAATATTACACCTACCATGATTAATAATGATGTGCCACCATAAAAAGTTGCAAATCCTTGTGTTACGCCAGCTATAACGGCGAATGCTGGTAATATAGCCACTACTGCCAGAAATACTGATCCAGGTAAAGTAATCTTTGTCAATATTCCATCAATAAATTCAGATGTTTGTTTCCCCGGTTTAATACCTGGTACAAAACCACCATTTCGTTTCATATCGTCTGCTATCTGAGTAGGATTTATCGTAATAGCAGTATAAAAGAATGTGAACACTATGATTAATGTAGCAAGTAAAATATTGTATGCAGGTGATGTAAAACTTGCAAATGAATATCCAATATTGGCCAAAAATTCATTTTTATCAGCAAAATAATTACCTAACATACCTGGTATAAACATCAATGCTTGAGCAAAAATGATCGGCATAACACCCGCAGAGTTAACTTTAAGTGGTATATATTGTCGTTGTCCTCCATAGACTTTATTGCCGACAATTTGTTTTGCATACTGTACTGGTATTTTTCTAACTGCTTGTGTCAATGCAACAACTGCTATTATTACAAAGAAAAGAGCAACAATCTCCAGTATAAATAATAAAGCTCCACTTAGTCCTTTTGAAGCCATTTCAGCAATTAATTGAGCAGGAAAACGTGAAATAATTCCAATCATAATCAGCATCGAAATTCCATTTCCTATCCCTTTATCTGTTATTTTCTCACCTAACCACATACAAAAAATGGTGCCTGATGTTAAAATAATCATTGCCAGAAATAAAAATATCGTGTCATTGATGACAATAGCATCACTCGCAATAGTACCTTTTATATAGGCAATTGATTGAGATAGGCATATAAATATTGTAAGTACTCTGGTTATTTGATTAATTTTCTTACGTCCAGATTCTCCTTCTTTTTGCATTTTCTGAAAATATGGCATTGCAACTGTAAGAAGTTGAATTACAATAGATGCAGAAATATAGGGCATTATACCTAATCCAAAAATTGAAGCTTTACTGAAAGCACCACCAAGGAAAGTATCAAGCAGACCAAAAAATCCACCGGCTGATTGTGATAATTTATCTGGATCAATACCTGGTAAAACAATATAAGATCCTAATCGATAAATGACTAAAAACCCCAAAGTTATGAGGATCTTATCCCTTAGTTCGACTATCGACCAAATATTCTTAAGAGTGGTAAAAAATTTCTTCATTTTAAAGCTTGCTTATCGAACCACCAGTCTTTTCAATTGCTTCTTTAGCACTTGCTGTAAAAGCATGCGCTGTTACAGATAATTTTTTTGATAATTCTCCTCTTCCGAGTATCTTAACTAAATCCTTTTTGCCTACAACACCATTATCAATTAAAACTTGAATATCAATAACAGTCTTTTTTGTCTTTTCAGAAAGAAGCTCCAGTGTATCTAAATTTACTCCTTTATAAGCCACTCTAAATGGGTTTTTAAAACCAAATTTTGGTACCCTTCTCTGTAATGGCATCTGTCCACCTTCAAATCCCGACTTACTAGAATATCCAGATCTTGATTGTGCTCCTTTATGTCCCTTTGTAGATGTACCCCCTCTTCCTGAGCCTTCACCTCTACCAATTCTTTTAGTAGTTTTAGTGGATCCTTCTGCGGGTTTTAATGTATTTAACTTCATCCTATTATTCACTTACAGATACTAAATGACTTACTTTCTTTACCATCCCTAAAACTTGCGGTGTGGCTTCAACTTCTACTGTCCTGTTTATTCTACCTAATCCTAAAGCTTGTATTGTGAGCTGTTGATCCTTAGGTCTTTTTAATATACCTCTAACTTGAGTAATTTTAATTTTCGCCATCTTACTAACCGTTAAAAACCTTTGACAATTCAACACCTCTTCCTTGTGCTATAGTAAAGGCATCGCGCAATTTAGATAATGCATCAAAAGAGGCTTTCACAACATTGTGAGGATTTGATGAACCTTTTGACTTTGCAAGTACATCTTTTACTCCAGCACTTTCCAAAACCGCTCTCATTGCTCCACCAGCTATTACACCAGTACCAGGTGAGGCAGGCTTCATCAACACTAATCCGCCGCCAAATTTTCCTATAACTTCATGTGGTAGCGTCCCCTTCCTTACAGGAACTTTTACTAAGTTCTTTTTTGCATCATCAATGCCTTTGGTAATTGCATCTGTAACTTCATTTGCTTTACCAAGTCCATACCCTACTACGCCATTTCCATTTCCTACTACAACAATTGCGGAGAAACTGAATCGACGACCACCTTTTACCACTTTCGCTACTCTCTTAATAGCGACCACTTTTTCTTTAAGCTCGATTTCGCTGGCCTTTATTGATCTGATACTTTTCTGTGACATAGTTATTAGAATTTTAAACCACCTTCTCTGGCTCCTTCAGCAAATGCTTTTAATTTTCCGTGATAAATGTATCCGTTTCTATCGAAAACTACATTGGTAATGCCGTTTGCAATCGCTTTTTCAGCCAATTTCTTACCAACTTCCTTCGACTTATCGACATTAACACGCTTAATACCATCTATCTCCTTAGAACTTGAGGAAGATAAAGTCTGGCCATTAATATCATCAATTAATTGCGCATATAATGCTGTATTACTTTTAAATACTGAGAGCCGTGGCTTATCAGCTGTACCATGAATCTTATTTCTGATACCTCTCTTTATTCTTAATCGTCTTGAAGACTTATCTAATGCCATCTTACTATTTATTTTGCAGCAGTTTTACCAGCTTTTCTTCTAATATTCTCACCAACAAATCTGACACCTTTACCTTTGTAAGGCTCTACTTTTCTAAGTGATCTGATTTTAGCAGCAACCTGTCCGATCAACTGCTTATCAATTCCTTCTAAGGTAACAACAGGATTTTTTCCTTTAAGTGTTTCTGCTGATAATGACAATTCACTTGGCACCTCGAATAAAATACTATGCGAATGTCCTAAACTTAATTCCAAAAGCTTATCTTGTGCGCTGGCTTTAAAACCAACTCCAACAAGTTCCAATTCCTTTTTGAAACCAACACTTACACCTTCAACCATATTGGCAATTAAAGAGCGATAAAGACCATGCATCGCTTTGTGTCTTTTTTGCTCTGTAGGTCTGGCTACATTAACAACTCCATCGCCTACTTTAACGGTAATGTCCGGATCAACTTGCTGTGTCAAACTACCTTTTGGTCCCTTTACGGTAACTAAGTTGCTAGCACTTACATCAATTGTAACACCCGAACCAAAATCAATTACCTTATTTCCTATTCGTGACATTTCTTTATCTTATTAATAAACGTAACACAAAACTTCGCCACCAATATGCTCTTCTTTGGCCTTTTTCGAAGTCATCACTCCTTTTGAAGTAGAAAGAATCGCTATTCCCAAACCATTTAAAACACGAGGTAGATCTTCTGTGTGCGTATATTTTCTTAAACCTGGCTTGCTAATTCTCTTTATATGTTGAATTGCAGACTGTTTGGTTTCTGGATTATACTTCAGGGCAATTTTAATATTGCCTTGTGGACCTTCGTCTTCAAATTTGTAATTCTGGATATATCCCTGGTCATGTAAAACCTTGGTGATTTCCTTTTTCAAATTTGAAGCTGGAATGTTCACTACCCGGTGATTAGCCTTGATAGCATTTCTTATAATTGTTAGATAATCAGCAACTGGATCCATCTATATTTTTGTTAATTTTTTACTCTTATTCAAACGGCCTGCAAATGTACGACTTTAAATTGAAAAATGAAATTTCAATTACCAGCTCGCCTTTTTAATTCCAGGAATTTTACCATCATTTGCCATTTCCCTGAATGTAACTCTAGAAATACCAAATCTTCTCATATACCCTTTCGGTCTGCCAGTTAATTTACATCGATTGTGAAGTCTAACTGGTGAAGAGTTTTTAGGTAATTTATCGAGTCCTTCATAATCACCTGCTGCTTTTAACGCTGCTCTTTTTGTAGCATATTTAGCAACTATTCTCTCTCTTTTTATTTCTCTGGCTTTTAATGATTCCCTTGCCATATATATTAATTTTTACTATTTGCAAATGGAAGCCCGAACGCTTTTAACAATTCATAGCTCTCTTCATCGGACTGAGCATTGGTTACGAAAGTGATGTTCATCCCTGAAATTCTATTCACTTTATCAATGCTTATTTCTGGAAAAATGATCTGTTCTTTAACTCCAAGCGTATAATTACCTCGGCCATCAAAGCCTTTTTCACTTATTCCTCTGAAATCTCTTACTCGAGGTAAAGCAACATTCATCAATCGATCAATAAACTCATACATCCTGTCGCCACGTAATGTTACCCTAGCTCCGATTGCCATTCCATCTCTTAATTTAAAATTAGAAATCGATTGCTTGGCAATTGTTTGTACTGCTCTCTGACCTGTAATTGTGGTCAATTCTTCAACACCGGTATCTACAGCTTTTTTATCAGCCACACCAGCACCAATACCCTTATTGATTGAGATCTTCAATACTTTCGGAACCTGCATCACAGATTTGTATTGAAATTTTTCCTTTAATGCAGGAATAATCTCTTTATTGTATTTCTCTTTTAACCTTGGATTAGCCATTTTTAATTAATTCTCCGGTTTTCTTAGAAAATCTTTGCATTTTACCTTCACTGTTAAGCTTTCTGCCTATTTTGGTTGGCTCACCCGTAGCAGGATCAACAACCATTATATTACTAATATGAATAGGAGCTTCAGTTTTTTCTATTCCTCCCTCAGGATGATTAGCTGATGGCTTAACATGCTTGGTTATCATGTTTACTTTTTCAATTATCGCTCGGTTTTTTTCTTTAACTACTTCTAAAACCTTGCCTTTCTTTCCTTTATCATTCCCAGCAATTACTATCGCAGTATCACCTTTCCTGATATGGAGTTTACCTCCTTTTTTTGTTTGCTTTGTCATATTACAGTACTTCTGGTGCCAACGAAACAATTTTCATAAATTGCTTATCTCTAAGCTCTCTAGCAACTGGTCCAAATATCCTCGTTCCTCGTGGTTCATCATTTGGATTAAGCAGAACCACTGCATTATCTTCAAATCGTATGTATGAACCATCTTTCCTTCGTACTTCTTTTTTAGTTCGTACAATTACAGCTCTTGAAACTGTTCCTTTTTTCAAAGAACTTGACGATAGTGCTGATTTGACAGTTACAATGATTTTATCTCCTACCGAAGCATATCTTCTATTCGTACCGCCTAATACTCGTATGCATAAAACCTCCTTTGCGCCGCTATTATCGGCCACATTCAGACGTGACTCTTGCTGAATCATTTTATTTAGCTTTTTCTATTATTTCGACTACTCTCCAACACTTATTTTTACTAAGGGGCCTTGTTTCCATGATCCTGACTGTATCGCCTACTCCACATTCATTTTTTTCATCATGGGCCATGAACTTAGTAGTTTTACCAATGAACTTTCCATACATAGGATGCTTCACCTTCCTTTGGACTGCTACAGTTATGGATTTATCCATACTACTGCTCTTTACCGTTCCAATCCTTTCTTTTCTAAGATTTCTGGTCTCCATAATTATTTACTCTCAACAGTTTCCTTACTATTCAATAATGTCAGAATCCTGGCAATGGTTCTTCTTGTCTCTTTGATTTTCATCGGATTCTCAATAGGAGATATAGCATGAGCGAATTTTTGCTTTTGATATATTTCCCTTTCGCTCAGCAATCTTTGCTGTAGCTCTTCTATAGACAATGTTTTTAATTCTGAATTTTTCATCTTACTCGGTGTAATCTCTTCTTACTACAAATTGAGTCTTGATCGGTAATTTTTGTGCAGCCAAGCGTAATGAATCCATTGCTTGTTTTCTGGAAGTACCACTAGACTCAAACATTATGGTACCTGGTTTTACAACCGCTACCCAATATTCAGGAGCACCTTTACCTTTACCCATCCTTACTTCAGCGGGCTTCTTTGTGATAGGTTTATCAGGAAATATTCTAATCCATACTTGTCCTTCACGCTTCATTGCCCTTGTCACAGCAACACGAGCTGCTTCAATTTGTCGGCTTGTAATCCAACCTGGTTCCAAGGCCTTTAATCCAAAAGATCCAAAGGAAATTGTATGGCCGCGCTGAGCTATACCCTTAACTCGACCCTTTTGCATTTTCCTAAATTTTGTTCTTTTAGGCTGTAACATCGCTATAAAATTTTCTTAGTTTAATTTCTTCTTTTTCTTTTAGGAAGTTCATTCCTCTTTCGGTTGTTCCCTTGATTTGCATGACCTCTTGAAGGTTGCTCAGGTACACCAATGTTTGGAGAAAGATCTCTTTTTCCATAGATCTCCCCTTTAAAAATCCATACTTTAATGCCTATTTTTCCATATACTGTTTCTGATTCAGAAACGGCATAATCAATATCAGCTCTAAGGGTATGCAAAGGAATACGACCGTCTTTATATTGTTCCGTTCTCGCCATTTCGGCTCCACCCAATCTGCCAGAAGCTTTCACTTTAATGCCTTGGGCGCCCACTCTCATTGCAGAAGCAATTGCTTGCTTCATCGCTCTTCTATATGATATTCTGGCTTTAAGTTGCTGAGCAATAGATTCACCTACTAACTTAGCATCTAGTTCAGGACGTTTAATTTCAAATATGTTTATTTGAACATCCTTACCAGTAATTTTCTTTAATTCTTCCTTAATTTTATCAACTTCAGAGCCGCCTTTACCAATTACAACCCCAGGACGTGCTGTATGAATAGTAAGGGTAATTCTTTTAAGGGTTCTTTCAATAATTATTTTTGATATCCCTCCTTTTGGAATTCTTGCAAGAACATATTTTCTAATTTTTTGATCTTCAATCAACTTCTCAGAAAAATTCGCTCCTCCGTACCAGTTGGAATCCCAACCTTTAACGATCCCCAATCTAAAACCTGTTGGATTTACTTTCTGTCCCATGTTTACTCTTTAGTGTCTTTTACTCCTTTGTTATCTGCCTCTAACTCCTGGGCATTTGAGCTATCAATTATTAGAGTCACATGATTTGATCTTTTGCGAATTCGATGTGCTCTTCCTTGCGGAGCAGGTCTAAACCTTTTCAGAATTTTACCCCCATCTACAAAAATTGATTTTATATACAAATCTGCATCTTCGAGTCTGGCATCTTCGTTTACAATTTGCCAGTTAGAAATCGCTGATAATAGTAATTTTTCTAATCTTGCTGCTCCTTCCTTTGGTTCATATTTCAACAAGCTCAAAGCCTTATTAACCTTTTTGCCCCTGATCAAATCAGCAACCATCCTCATTTTTCGAGGTGAAGTCGGAACATTTTTTAATTTTGATACAGCTTCCATTCTTACTATTTTTTGCCTTTATCTTTCTTAGATATATGTCCTCTGAAGTTTCTTGTCGGAGCAAATTCACCGAATTTATGCCCAACCATGTTTTCAGTTACATATACCGGGATAAATTTGTTGCCATTATGTACAGCAAAAGTATGCCCAACAAAATCCGGTGAGATCATCGATCTTCTTGACCAAGTCTTAATAACTGACTTTTTCCCTGAATCATTCATAACCTGAACTTTATTGTCCAGTCTGAAATCGATATATGGTCCCTTTTTAAGTGATCGTCCCATTACGCTTATTTCTTACCTATGATTAACCTGTTAGAATATTTTTTCTTGTCTCTGGTTTTAAATCCTTTAGCATATAAACCAGTTCTTGATCTTGGGTGTCCACCTGAGGCTCTTCCTTCACCACCGCCCATTGGGTGATCAACTGGATTCATAACAACACCTCTAACTCTTGGCCTTTTGCCTAACCATCGATTTCTTCCGGCTTTACCAAGCCTTACGTTCATATGGTCACTATTACCAACCGAACCAACAGTTGCAAAACACTTTGCAAGGATCATTCTCATTTCTCCTGATGGAGTTTTAATTGTAGCATATTTCCCCTCACGCGCTAATAATTGAGCATAAGAACCTGCACTTCGGGCTATTGCTGCTCCTCCTCCTGGTCGTAATTCAATATTATGAATTATCGTACCTAAAGGAATTTTTGCTAGAGTAAGGCAATTCCCTACATCAGGAGTCACATCTTCGCCAGAAATAATTTCAACTCCCACTTTCAATCCTTCTGGAGCTAGAATATATGACTTTGCTCCATCTTTATAGTATAATAAGGCAATACGTGCAGATCGATTTGGATCGTACTCAATTGCTTTTACAACAGCTGGAATCCCGTACTTATTTCTTTTAAAATCAATTACTCTTAATCGTTTCTTATGACCACCACCAAGATACCTCATGGTCATCTTACCATCGTTGTTTCTTCCACCTGATCTTTTTTGAGTACTTAACAATGATTTCTCTGGAGAAGTCTTTGTTATCTCATCAAAAACAGGTGCCGTTCTGAACCTCTGTCCTGGTGTTATCGGTCTAAGTTTTCTAACAGCCATTTTATATTCAATTAAATACTACCGTAAAAATCTATAACATCACCTTCAGCCAACGTAACAATGGCCTTTTTAAATGATGCCGCTCTTCCTGTAATTACTCTCGATTTAGTAAATCGTGATTTATCTTTGCCCTGATATCGCATTGTTGCTACCTTATCAACAGTAACACCATACATTTTCTCTACGGCTCTTTTTATCTCAACTTTATTAGCAGTTTTATCAACGACAAATCCGTACTTACCTTTTTCATTAAGCTCAGAAACTTTTTCCGTAACCAATGGTTTTTTTAGTACTGTCATATCTGTTAATTCAAAGTATTTTCAATTTTAGCAATCGATCCTTCGCATAAGATTAACTTATCCGCATTTAAGACGTCATAAGTATTAATATCAGTAGCTAAAGCAATTTTAACTTTAGGTATGTTTCTTCCTGAAAGGACAATATTTTTGTCAATTTCTGGTATTACCATTAAAGTTTTTTTACCCGATACAGATAAACCATTTATAATGTCTATATAAAATTTTGTTTTTGGCGTTTCAAGTTTGAAATCCTCAACAACCATGATATCTTTTTCAAGTACTTTATAAGACAATGCAGACTTACGAGCCAAAACTTTAACTTTCTTATTCAACTTAAAGCTATAATCACGTGGCTTAGGTCCAAAAACAGTTCCACCACCTCTTAATAATGGTGATTTCACACTACCCATCCTTGCTGTACCAGTACCTTTCTGTTTTTTTACTTTCCTGGTAGATCCTGAAATTTCTGCACGCTCTTTTGACTTATGAGTCCCTTGCCTTTGGTTAGCCAAATACTGTTTTACATCCAAATAAATGGCATGATCATTTGGCTCCATCTTAAATACCTCATCATTAAGCTTTGCTTTTCTGCCGGTATCTTCACCTTTTATATTTAGAATTGCGATATTCATCTCAATTATTTTTCTAATACAACATATGAATTTTTACTTCCCGGTACTGATCCGCTCAATAATATGAGGTTTTTTTCAGGAACTATTTTTAACACCTGGAGATTGATAACTTTTACTCTATTTCCCCCCATTCTTCCAGCCATTTTCATGCCTTTGAACACTCTCGCCGGATATGAACAAGCTCCTATTGAACCAGGTGCCCTAAGTCTGTTGTGCTGACCGTGAGTAGACTGACCGACACCACCAAAATTATGTCGTTTTACAACGCCCTGATATCCCTTACCTTTTGATGTTGCAATTGCATCAAGGAATTCTCCTTCTGCAAAAACTTCATGAACAGAAATCACATTACCAACATCTACAAGATGATCAAACTCATCCCTGAAATTTCTAAACTCAACAACCTTCTTTTTCGGCGTTGTCTTAGCTTTAGAAAAATGTCCCAAAAGGGCTTTGGAAGTGTTTTTTGGTTTTCTATCGCCATACGCTAATTGCACAGCTTTATAACCATCAGTCTCCACATTTTTCACTTGCGTAACTACACAAGGACCAGCCTCTACTACTGTGCATGCGACATTTTGTCCATCGGCACTGTAAATACTAGTCATCCCAATTTTTTTTCCTATTATACCAGACATTTCAATTTTGTATAATGCTTTTTCTTAATTTTTTTGTACTCCTTGAATAAAGGATTGCAAAGGTAGTAAAAATGAATCTGATTACAAAATCAGAAGTTAAATTAACCTAAAGCTTTCTGCAAAAAAAAGAACCAATAACCATATTGGTTCTTTTCTTAATTTGCTTGATGCTTTTTTAAACCTTTATCTCCACATCGACACCACTTGGAAGCTCTAATTTCATGAGCGCATCCACTGTTTTTGTGCTGTTAGAGTAAATATCAACCAAGCGCTTATAGGTAAACAATTGAAATTGTTCACGCGATTTTTTATTCACGTGAGGAGATCTCAATACTGTAAAAATTTCCTTTTTCGTTGGTAATGGAATTGGTCCACTAACTATTGCGCCTGTCGTTTTTACTGCTCTCACGATTTTTTCAGAAGACTTATCTACTAAATTGTAATCGTAGGATTTTAGTTTAATTCTTATTTTCTGGGTCATTACCTTTATTATTAACCTTCGCCTTTAGATTTCTTTATAATTTCTGCCGCTAATCCTGATGGTACAGGATCATAATGAGAAAATGTTAATGAAGCAGCAGCACGCCCTGAACTAATAGTTCGTAAATCAGTGACATATCCAAAAAGTTCAGACAAAGGAACATTGGCTTTAATAACTTGAGCCCCTGCTTTTGTATCCATTCCTTTCATCAGACCTCTTCTTTTATTCAAGTCTCCTGTAACTGGTCCGGTATATTCTTCAGGTGTCACTACTTCGACTGACATAATTGGTTCTAGCAATTGAGGACTAGCCTTTTTTGCAGCTTGTTTAAATCCTATTCTTGCTGCTAATTCAAATGATAAAGAATCTGAATCGACATCGTGAAATGAACCATGGAAAAGTTTTACTTTCATTGACTCTACAGGAAATCCTGCTAATGGGCCATTTTTCATTGCACTTTGAAAACCTTTTTCAATTGCAGGAATGAATTCTTTTGGAATAACACCACCAACAATCTTGTTCTCAAATTCTAATCCTTCTTTTCCATCTTCTCTAGGTCCTAACTCAAATACAATATCTGCAAATTTTCCTCGTCCACCACTTTGCTTTTTATAGACTTCTTTATGCTCAATATTTGTTGTAACGCATTCTTTATATGCTACCTGAGGTGCACCTTGATTGATCTCCACATGGAATTCACGCTTCATCCTATCAATTATGATCTCCAGATGTAGTTCGCCCATACCTCTCAATATAGTCTGACCAGTTTCTTCGTCAGTTTGAACAGTCAGAGTTGGATCCTCTTCAACAAGTTTTGCAATAGCAGCACCCAGTTTATCTACATCTGCCTGTGTTTTAGGCTCAATCGCATAACCAATAACCGGCTCAGGGAATGACATAGATTCCAATACAATAACATGTTTTTCATCTACTAAAGTATCTCCCGTTTTTATGTTTTTAAAACCTACGCCCGCTGCTATATCGCCAGCTTCAACCTGACTAATTGGATTCTGCTTATTAGAATGCATTTGCATCAGACGAGATATACGCTCTTTTTTCTCTGTTCGCATATTAAATACATATGAACCAGCATCTAATCTGCCCGAATAAACCCTGAAAAATGCTAACCTGCCAACAAATGGATCTGTTGCTATTTTAAAAGCTAAAGCTGAAAAAGGCTCATCTGCGCTTGGCTTTCTTTCTTCTTGTTTTTCTGTATATGGATTCATCCCTACAACTGGTGGCAAATCCACAGGAGAAGGTAAGTATTCACAAACTGCATCCAATAATGACTGTACTCCTTTGTTTTTAAATGCCGATCCAACCAATACTGGAGAGAATGACATATCAATTACTGCCTTCCTAATGGCAGCCATCATTTCTTCTGGAGTTATTGAATCCGGATCTTCAAAAAACTTCTCAAGAAGCGCTTCATCATATTCTGCAACACTTTCTACAAGTTTCTGTCTCCACTCACTAACAACGTCAACTAAATCTTCTGGTATTGGAACAGTAACATAAGTCATTCCCTTATCTTCCTCATTCCAGATAATTCCTTGGTTTGTGATTAAATCAACCACACCAACGAATGTATCTTCCGCACCTATAGGTACCTGTAAAGGGACAGGATTTGCTTTTAATTTTTCTTTAATATCTGCAACAACGCTAAAGAAATCAGCTCCTGCACGATCCATTTTGTTTACAAAACAAATCCTTGGAACCTTATATTTATCAGCTTGTCTCCAGACAGTTTCCGACTGAGGCTCTACACCAGATACAGCGCAAAATAATGCCACAGCTCCATCCAATACTCTTAGTGATCGTTCTACTTCAACAGTAAAATCAACGTGCCCAGGAGTATCAATGATATTGATGTTAAATTCCTTTGTACTTGGCAAAACTTTGCCCTGTTCAGTAGGATATTTCCAAAATGTAGTAGTAGCAGCAGAGGTAATTGTAATTCCTCTTTCCTGCTCCTGTTCCATCCAATCCATCACAGCACCACCTTCATGGACTTCCCCAATCTTATGAGTTAATCCTGTATAATAAAGGATTCTCTCCGTAGTGGTAGTCTTTCCAGCATCAATGTGTGCCATGATGCCAATATTCCTTAAATTTTTTAGATTTTTCTTCGCCATTTCTCAATTAAAACCTAAAATGTGAAAACGCTTTGTTCGCTTCCGCCATTCTATGCGTATCATCCTTCTTTTTCACTGCAGCACCTTCATTTTTTGATGCGGCAATTATCTCACCTGCAAGACGCTGCACCATGGTTTTTTCACCCCTCAATCGAGAATATTTTATCAACCACTTAATACCTAAAGTGCTCTTTCGTTCTGGTCTCACCTCAATAGGAACTTGAAAAGTAGCCCCACCAACTCTACGGCTTTTTACCTCAACATACGGCATTACATTATTTAATGCAGATTTCCAGGTATCTAAACCGCTTTCACCAGTCTTAGTTTGAACAATATCAATTGCATCATAAAAAATTGAATATGCAACATTCTTTTTGCCCTTTACCATTAAATAATTGACAAATTTTGTAACTAAAGTCTCCTGAAACTTTGGATCAGGTAGTATGTATCTCTTCTTAGGTTTTGCCTTTCTCATTTTACTGACTATTATTTACTTTTAGGCCTTTTAGCACCATATTTTGATCTTCCTTGCAATCTTCCATCCACACCAGCAGTATCTAATGCTCCACGAATAATGTGATATCGTACACCCGGAAGGTCTTTTACTCTTCCTCCACGAATCAATACTATTGAGTGTTCCTGAAGGTTATGTCCTTCACCCATTATGTAGGCATTAACCTCCTTTGTGTTTGTAAGCCTTACCCTGGCTACTTTTCTCATAGCTGAATTAGGTTTTTTTGGAGTTGTAGTATAAACTCGAGTACAAACACCCCTTCTCTGAGGGCAAGCATCCAAAGCTCTTGACTTTGAGGTACTGGTTAATTTTTTTCTACCTTTTCTTACTAACTGCTGTATAGTAGGCATACTATTTTTCTATTAATTAATATCACTATATTTTTTTGGGACTGCAAAGGTAAGGATTTAGATTACATTAAAAAATGATTTCAAATAAAAATCAAGCCTCTCCGACAGTGCCTCCAAAATTGATGGGGAACTTTGGTACGTCATCATTTTTCTTGATCGCACCAAAGGATTCCTCATATTTTTCTATATTATCTTTCAACGCATATAAAAGTCTCTTGGCATGCTCAGGAGTAACTACTATTCGAGCTTTAACCTTTGCTTTCGGTACTCCGGGCATCAAACGAATGAAGTCAATGACAAATTCACTATTAGAATGTGCTATCATTGCCAGATTCGCATAAACTCCTTCTGCTATCTCTTCAGAAAGTTCAATATTGATCTGATTCTTCTTTGGATCTTTTTTTTCTAAATCCATTAATATCAATATTTAGATTCTATTTCTTCAACTTTATTGAATTCTTCCTTTGAAGCAATCAAAGAATCATACTCCTTTTGGGAAGTTACAATCATACGTTCATATTCATGCAAACCAGTACCAGCTGGAATTAAATGTCCAACAATTACATTTTCTTTTAATCCATTAAGAAAATCAGCTTTTCCTCTAATTGAAGCTTCGCTTAACACCTTTGTGGTTTCCTGGAAGGATGCTGCAGAAATAAAACTTTCAGTTCCCAAGGATGCTTGTGTAATACCTTGAAGCGTTGGTTTTGAAACTGCAGGTTGTGCATCACGTACTTCCACCGGCTTCATATCCTTTCTCTTAAGACTAGAATTTTCATCTCTTAGTCTTCGGCTAGTAATAATTTGCCCTGGCTTTAAGGTTTCAGAATCACGTGGATCAACAACAACTTTCAAATCCATAATGGAGTCGTTTTCCTCTCTAAATACCCATCGGTCAACGACCTGTCCATTTAAGAAACTTGTATCTCCTGAATCTACAATTGAAACTTTCTGCATCATCTGCCGAACAATCGCTTCAATATGTTTATCGTTTATCTTAACCCCCTGAAGGCGATATACCTCTTGGATTTCATTAACAAGGTATTCCTGAACTGCTGTTGGGCCTTTGATTGCCAAAATATCTGCAGGTGTTATTGCGCCGTCAGATAAAGCCATGCCAGCCCTTACAAAGTCATTATCCTGAACAAGGATATGTTTTGAAAGAGATACTAAATATCTCTTCTTAACGCCATCTTTTGATTCTATATAAATTTCTCTGTTTCCGCGTTTGATACCTCCATATGTCACAACCCCATCTATCTCACTAACTACAGCTGGATTGGATGGATTTCTTGCTTCAAATAATTCAGTTACTCTTGGAAGACCACCTGTAATATCTCTAGATTTACCCATTGTCCTTGGGATTTTCACGAGAACCTGTCCTGCCTTAATTTTTGTTCCATGATTTACAGCAAGGTGTGCTCCGACAGGAATGTTGTAAGAAATCTCATCATCTTTTGTTACGATGATCAACGCTGGATTTTTCGCTTTATCCTTTGAGTCAATGATTACTTTCTCTCTATGTCCAGTTTGCTCATCTGAAATCTCACGATAAGTTAGATTTTCCTCGATCATATCATACTTGATGGTACCATCGGCTTCAGTAAGAATGACAGCATTATATGGATCCCAATAGCAAAGCTCCTGGTCTTTTTCCACCTTATCTCCGTCTTTTATTCTTAGGAATGCGCCATATGGGACATGATTACTTATCAATATTTTCTTGGATTTTGGATCAATAATTTTAATTTCTCCAGAACGTCCCATAACAACTGTCGCAGCATTATTTTCATTGTCAGTAGTTACTATCGATCGCAATTCTTCAAACTCTACTATTCCTGAAAATTTAGCCTTAATTCTTGCATCAACTGCAATGTTAGAGGCAGTACCACCTACGTGAAATGTTCTTAATGTAAGCTGTGTTCCTGGCTCTCCAATTGACTGTGCAGCAATTACTCCAACAGCCTCACCTTTTTGTACCATTCGGCCGGTAGCAAGATTTCGCCCATAGCATCGTGCACATACCCCTTTTTGGGTTTCACAAGTGAGTACCGATCTTATTTCTACTTCGTCAATACTTGTTTCTTCAATTCGCTTGGCGATATCTTCATCAATTTCTGTATTGGCCTCAACGATTAATTCCTCCGTAACTGGATCAAATATATCATGGACTGTCACTCTTCCTAAGATACGCTCTGATAATGGTTCTACTATATCTTCGTTATCTTTAAGTGCAGTTACAACAATACCTCTTAGTGTATCGCAATCAGCTTCATTGACTACCACGTCCTGCGAAACATCAACTAAACGTCTTGTTAAATAACCAGCATCTGCTGTCTTCAATGCAGTGTCAGCTAAACCTTTTCGTGCACCGTGAGTAGAAATAAAATACTCAATTACATCGAGTCCTTCCTTAAAGTTGGATATAATTGGGTTTTCAATGATTTCGCCAACAGAACCTACAAGGTTCTTCTGTGGTTTAGCCATCAAACCTCTCATTCCACCTAATTGACGAATTTGTTCTCTAGAACCTCTTGCCCCAGAGTGCATCATCATATAAATTGAATTAAAACCTTGCTTATCTTCCTCCAATTGCTTCATAAGAGTAGAAGTAATTTGGGAATTTATCCTTGTCCAAATATCAATTACCTGGTTATATCTTTCATTATCAGTGATAAGACCCATCAGGTAGTTATTCCAAACTTCTTCAACTTCCCCTTTGGCTTCAAGAATCAATTCATCCTTTACATCAGGAATCATCACATCATTCAAACCAATAGAAAGACCTCCTTTATATGCTTCCTGAAAACCCAGAGTTTTTATATCATCAAGGAATTTTGCAGTCACATCCATCCCTGTTATCTTAAAGATGTCTGATATGATAATCTGCAATTTTTTCTTCGTCAATAACTCATTAACATACCCAACCTTTTCAGGAACATGCTGATTGAAAACTACTCTACCTGCGACTGTTTCAATAAGTTTTGATTCCAGTTCACCGGATTCATTCCTTACTTTTACTCTTACTTTTATATAAGCATGTTTTGAAACTCGACCTTCATTTAGTGCTATTATTACTTCCTCTGCACCATAAAATACTTTTCCTTCTCCGAGTTCTG
>JAHEMV010000339.1 GCA_024643455.1 Cytophagales bacterium | reverse complement strand
GTACCACCTTCACCCAGCATCACGCATTTTCCCCATTTCCTTGTACCACGGATGGCAAGCTGTCTTCCATGCGTGTTACCTGAAGTATCGATAGTCCGCTCACAACCCATTCCATTTGTGATTTCCAAAATTTTGTCCAACGTATCTTTACTGCTTACAAATACATGATCAGCAAGATTCTTGTCGATGGCTATCTGGCAACGCTCTTTGACCGTATCAACGCCAATCAGCTTATTTGCTCCCATCGCTTTGGCGAGCATCAAGGTTGCCAGTCCAACCGGTCCGAGCCCAACAACGAGCACGGCATCATTGCCGCAAATGCCAATTTTTTCCAGACCTTCATAGACTGTTCCGAAACCACATGCGATTTGTGCTCCATCCGTGTAGGTCAGTTCATCGGGCAACAAGACACAATCCTTCTCATCGGCGATGATATAATCTGCCATACCTCCATCCCGCTGCCAGCCATACGCTGCCCTTGAATCACTTGTACAACTGATCATGTATCCGCGGCGGCAATCATTGCAACATCCACAACCTGAAATATGGTATAATACCACACGGTCACCTTTTTTGAAAAGCTTCAATCCCGGTCCTTCTTTCACAATTTGTCCTGCAGGTTCATGCCCGGCAACTTTATTCTGATATGCCTCCGGACCTTTGCCTAAATGTTCCCGATAGATAGCGCGTATATCGCTACCACAAATTGTTGAAGATTTTGTTTTGATGAGCACTTGTCCGTGACCAGGCTCAGGAATTTCAACATCTTTCATCACTACCGTGCTGTTGCCTGGTAGAAATGCGCCCTTCATTTTTTTCATATGCGGAGTATTTAAAAGGTATTCAGGCAAAGTGCCTTATTTGAATTATTAAAAATGCAAAAGCAATCCAGCTTTCATATGTAAACGTATTGGATTTTTCGCACTATTTCCAGTCAAACGTTTGCGCAGGGATCATACTATGCTTTTCGCTATTTTGTGCCTTTTTCAAGCTGAAGCAATCTATATCGTACTTGCTACATCTTTGCAGATTTATTGAGATCACTTCGTTCCTTTCGATTACGGTTAATCAGTGCTAAGTTTAAAGCTCACCATTTCAATAAAAAACCACCTTATCATTTTCCAAAATGTCAAACTTCCTCCTAGACAAATAATAGGTATATCCCTTATCCGGATTGCCCTGGTAGAAAAGCCATTTTGTCCCATCAGGATCGATGAATACTCCAGGATGACCAGATTCGGTGGAATTCCATTCATTTTCTTTTCCTTTTGTTAAAACGGGCTGATCAGAAGTGCGTTTCCAGTGGATCAAATCATCACTTACAGCCAATCCAATTTGTTGTACTTCACTGTTGTATGCACCTGCATAAAACATATAGTATTTCCCTTTATCTTCAAATATCGTGGCCGCTTCTATACAATTCATTTCCCAGGGCAGTTCTGGTTTCAATAAAGGTTCCGTACTCAATTGCTTCCACGAATTCCGTTTAAACGCACCTGATAAAGGTGCAACAGACACCCCCAGCAGCTGTTGTTTATAGGCCATATCTCTAGTTGCCCAGTACAAATAGGCGCTGTCCCCCTTTACAAAAACATCGGCATCGATCGCTCTGCCAACATTCCAGTCACCTGATGGTGAAAATATTGGATTGGATTTATCTCTGGTGAAATTCAATCCATCCGTTGAGATTGCGTGACATATGGCATCTTTTGGTCCATTGCCATAAGTCTGATAAAATAGATGAAGCTCATCATTGATTACTTTCGCACATGGCGCGCACAATCCCTTGCTTTCATACTCTTTGGCCGGCAAAATTTCTCCAATTTTTTCCCAATTTTCCATGTCCTCTGAAGCGGCAATGCCAATATGCCATCCATCTTGATCTTTCTTTAAACCATCAGGAATCGTGTAATACATCAGGTATTTGCCCTGGTAAAATGTAACGGAAGGATCCTTTGCAAACGGTCTTTCTCGTCGCGAAATGTCCCGATAAAGCATTCCGGGATCCTTATGCAAATTATTGAGATTATCATAAATGGATTTATTCACCTCGACGATTGTCCCATGTCGAATCCCTTTCGGCATTACCAGTTTCTCCGATTCTTCAGTCCAGTATTTAAGATCCGGGGATGTAACCAAACCATAATTATGGTCACGATATTTATCAAAATAGACATACCATTTACCATTTATTTTTTCTGCAGTTGGTCCCTCTGCCCAATAGTCTCCAGTGATTGGTTTCTTTGGCAAACTGTAGGGACCAGTAATTTTATTGGCATTTACTATGAAAATGTTTTTCTTTGGCTCAGGCAATTCGGTTTCATTTTTTATAAACATCAGGTAACGGTCACCCGTTTTTTTGATGCTTGCATCGATCACATTAAAACCGGGATCGTATAGCAATTTGGTTTCTTCAAAAGTTTCAAAATCTTTAGTTGTGGTATAGTAGATTCGATGATTCCTTCGATTGCCATCTTTTGTACTATTTGCTGTTAAAAGAAATTTAGTTGTAATGGTACTGGACCAATAAATTAAAAAGTTACCTTCCTTTTCATCGTAAGTAATTTCAGGCGCCCAGCAATTCACCACACTATCTTCGTAGGCCATCACAGGAATGGCAATCTGTTTTGACCAGTTTATTAAATCTTTGGAATGAGCGTAACCAATAGTATTTCCCGACCATGAAGTTGTCCATACCATGTGAAAGGTACTATCAGGCCCCATAACCACACAGGGATCACGCATCAGCACACTCTCTCCCACTAATGGAAAAAGCATGGTTTTTCCATCATTAATTGCTTCCCACACTAGCCCATCTTTGCTTGATGCAAGGTGCAGTCCATCTTCTCCATTGCCAATAAAGTAGGAAAATATATAATAGGGCTCTATAGGCTTATAATCGCAAGCTCCAATAGTAATGATTATTATCACAGCCAATGCGATATTCGTTTTTAATCCACGTATAACAGAAATAAAAATCCTTTCGTATTTTCTCCAATTCATAAATTATATTTTCAAATTACTATCCTCTATTTTACTACCTACTTATCAAAAACCATATCCTTCATCCAGGCACTGACATTATCCGGCCACATATTGTGTGATGTTCCATCTTTTCTACCCAAACCAAAACCATGTCCTCCGCTATTGAAAATATGTAATTCTGCTGGAACTCCATGGACTTGAAGTGCTTCATAAAACACGATGCTGTTGGCTACCGGCACACCTTTATCATCATTGGCGTGAATCAAAATTGTTGGAGGAGTATCACCAGTGACTTGTTTCTCATTTGAAAACCGAATCATCTGCTCTTCGGTTGGATTTTCACCCAATAAATTTTTCATGGATCCCACATGCATAAAATCTTCCGACATGGTAATCACCGGATACATGAGGATCATGAAATCTGGACGACAACTGATTTTTTGTATTGGATCTGGCGAGTCCGCCATTCCCAAATCGTAATGTGTACCAACCGTAGAAGCCAGGTGTCCTCCTGCCGAAAAACCCATGATGCCGATTTTCGCAGAATCAATCCCCCATTCGGCGGCATTGTACCTTACCATGCGAACAGCCCGTTGCGCATCAGTCATGGCCACTTCGCTATTATCCGTTATATTTTCTGAAGTTGGAAGTCTGTTTTTTACCACTATTCCCGCAACACCAATCTCATTAAACCATTTGGCAATATCATGCCCCTCGTGCTTTATAGCTAAAATCCAATACCCTCCACCAGGACAAATCACCACAGCTGCACCAGTTGCTTTCTCCTTATCAGGCAGGTAAACCGTAATGGTGGGATCCTGAATATTGCGCACATGCCCTTGATCCGTTATTACTTCTTCACCAATAACCCCGGTGGAAAAAGGTATCTCACCAGTCCAGAGTTTCATGGTATTTTGCGCATAAAGTATGTGAGATGTCATCCATATGATGACGATAACGAAGAGTGATTTTTTCATTTCAAATTAGTTTAAATCCAATAGTATTTTCAGGTATTTGTCTGGTTGCTGCTCTAGCAAGTGAAAAGCATCCTGGATTTGATCGACTGGCATAATAGCAGTAATCAAGGCATCAGGCTTCAGGTTTCCTTTTGAAAGTTGCTCAATTGCTTCAGCAAATTCCCCGTGACTCACTCGTGAGGCAATGATCTGCGCTTCCTTCCAAATCAGTTCTTTATATACGATTGGAATTGGCTCGTCACCTAAGCCCAAAACGCAAACTACACCTCCTCCACGAATGCTCTGGACGCAACCTCGAACAGGATTTACCCTATTGGGAATAGTTTCAGCATGGCCTACAACTTCAAAAGCTATATCCACACCATGTCCGTTGGTTTCATTTTTAATAACCTGAACCGGATCTTCTTTTCTTGCGTTTATCGTTCTTACATCCGGGTAGCTTTTTCTGATCATATCCAATCTACCTTCAACAATATCTACAACAAACAGCTGTCCCTTTGTTTTGGTACGCGCAGCCTGCATCACACATTGTCCTACTTTACCTCCACCAAAAATTGCTATTCGATCCCCAGATTTTACTTTAGCTCGCTTACAAGCATGAAATCCTATTCCATAAACTTCCACTAAAGCAGCATGCTCATGGGATACATTCTCCGGTACTTTGTACAACATGGAAGGAGGTACAGATACATATTCCGCAAATCCACCATCCTGATCTATTCCAATCAGTCTTAACTTCTCGCAGGCCGGGTAATGCTCATTTTTGCAAGCATCACACTCGCCACACCAAATGATCGGATCGACAGCAACTTTGTCTCCGACTTTATAACCGGAAACGTGATTGCCGGTTTTTTCTATCACACCCGCAAATTCATGCCCCGGCGTAAATGGTAATTTGGTTCGAGGATGAAAATCTCCTTTATAAAGGTGCTGATCGCTGCCACAGATGGAAGCAAATTGTACTTTTACCAAAACCTCATCATCAGACATTGTTGGGATTGCTTTTTCGTCAACACTGAATTCGTTGTATTTTTTTAATATTGCTGCTTTCATTTTAAAAAAATTATGCCCCGAATTTGCAAAATTCATAAACCGAAAACAATTTGAATAAGTATAAATCCCCATTCACCGATAAACTGCATTGCATCTGAAAAAATTTAATTTCAAATTGCCATGATATTACAAAGACATTAAATGAACCCGAAAATCATAAGCGCTGAGGCTGCTGCGAGCTTTGTTAAAAACGGTGTCACCCTGTGTATTGGAGGTGGCGGCGCCGGCCATGCTGTCCCGGACAAGCTGATGGAAGCATTAGGAAAGCGCTTTGTAAAGACTGCGCTTCCAAAAAAAATAAATATCCTGCATCCTTGTGGAATAGGCGAAAATAATGTCCGAGGATTGAATCACCTGGCACATGAAGGCCTGCTGGATACTGTAATTGGCGGTTTTTGGGGAAATGCTCCCAAAATGGGTAAACTAGCATTAGAAAATAAAATAAAAGGATATAATCTCCCTCAGGGTGTACTTGGGCATTTGATGCGCGCAACTGCGGGAGGAGAAAAAGGATTACTCAAAAAGACAGGACTTCATACATTTGTTGATCCGAGGTTTGAAGGAGGAAGAGTCAATAAAAATACTACAGAACCACTGGTAGAAGTGGTTAAAATCAATGGTGAAGAATACCTTTTTTATCATACCATCCCAGTTGATATTTCATTTATCAGGGGATCTTCTATTGATGTGGAAGGAAACCTTACCATGGAAGATGAGGTAGCCACATTCTCTATGCTTTCGATAGCGCAAGCAACAAAAGTAAATGGAGGTGTAGTCATTGCACAGGTAAAAAAACAATTAAAAAACCATGCCCGACCTGTACAGGTAAAAGTGCCTGGAGTCTTTATTGATTATGTGGTCATCGATCCAAAGCAGACGATGACATTTATCACCGATCATGAAGAAGCACTAATCGACCGAACTGCTGACTTTGCAACAACGAATTTGAAACTGGAGGGCATAAAACGTGTGATTGCTCGTCGTGC
>JAHEMV010000338.1 GCA_024643455.1 Cytophagales bacterium | reverse complement strand
CCAAAGAAGTCTGCATTACTTTGGATGATCTTCCAACGGTGTCTTATAGCTTCAAGGACATTGCATTTCAAAAGTCAATAATCGATAAATTAATCAAGACATTTGATCAATATTCCATACCCGCAATTGGCTTTGTTAATGAAACAAAATTGTATAAAAATGGGGATTTGGATGAAGATGAAGTTGGTTTTTTAAAAACCTGGTTAGGAGCAGGATATGAGTTGGGTAATCATACGTATTCCCACAAGGATTATCATAAAGTTTCTTTTGAAAAATTCACAATGGATATTTTAAATGGTGAAACGATAAGCAAGCAATTGGTTAAGGAGTATAATCAGGATTATATTTATTTCCGTCATCCATATCTTCATGTCGGTTTGGATAAGGAAAAACACGATTCGTTGAAAATATTTTTAACAAAGCATGGATATCAGGAAGCTCCGGTATCAATTGATAACGATGACTACATTTTTGCCTACGCCTATAGCAATGCGATGCAAAATGAGAACAAAGAGCTTATGGATAAAATCGGAGCTGATTATGTCAACTATATGGAAAAGAAGCTTCTTTATTTTGAAGGACAGTCTGAGAAGTTGCTGGGTCGGAATGTGAAACAAATCCTTCTTTTGCATGCCAATGCTATTAATGCCGATTACCTGGATGAACTTGCCGAACGATATCAAAGTCATGGATATTCCTTTATTTCTATGAAAGAAGCTTTAACGGATAACGCCTATCAAAAAGAAATTACCAGGTATAATGATTGGGGGATTTCCTGGATCGATCGTTGGGCACTGAGTGAAGGTAAAAAAGGTGATTTTTTCAAAGGCGATCCTGTCACCCCAGAATATGTAAAAGCTTTTCTAAAATAGAGATAATTCAAGTAAGCGCTATACTTCCTGCGCTTTCATTTGTACCTTAATATTTCAATCGATTTCCAGGATTATAAAGTCTTAAACATGGATAAATTCGCTGTTGCTATCACAAAAGATTCCTATACGACCCAAATAAGTACGCATAATCACATGGGCCTAACAGATGAGCCTATTGAGTTGGGTGGACAAAATAAAGGCCCGACTCCATATGAATTGTTGATGGCAGCTTTGGCAAGCTGTACGTCTATTACGCTCAGAATGTATATCAACCGTAAAGGATGGGATGTTTCTCGCATTCGCGTACGGGTAAATTATTCCAGAGATTATAAAGAAGACTGTGAATCTTGTTCTTCTGCAGATAAGAAAATTGATGTATTTGAACGCATTATTGATATTGAAGGCAATCTTGATAATGATATGAAGCAAAGATTATTGGAGATTGCCAATAAATGTCCGGTGCATTTGACTTTAGAAAATAATGCTAAAATAGAAACGCATTTAGGGAAATAGTCGCATGAAAATAGTAATCATAGGTGGTACTGGCCATGTAGGCACCTTTTTAGTGCCTAGATTGGTACATGAAGGTCATGAAGTGATATCAGTTAGTCGCATTAAAAGGAAACCTTATCAACCTAATTCGGCATGGGAATCAGTTAAACAAATCCAAATTGACAGGGGAGCAGCAGAACAAGATGGTAGTTTTGGCAAACAAATTCTTGCGCTCCATCCCGAAGTGGTCATTGATATGATTTGTTTTACACCTGAAAGTGCCATGCATTTAGTTGAAGCCCTGCATGGAAAAATAAAGCATTTATTGCATTGTGGTACAACCTGGATACACGGGCACAGCACCATGGTGCCAACTATGGAGTCGCAAATGAGAGAACCTTTTGGAAAATATGGGATCAATAAATTGGCTATCGAAGAGTATTTGCTTTCTCAATTTCAAGAAACTGGATTTCCCGCAACTATCCTGCATCCTGGTCACATTGTAGGTCCGGGTTGGATTCCGGTAAATCCTGCAGGGAATTTCAATTCTGAAGTGTACCGAAAACTTGAGCGCGGAGAGAAGCTGATATTACCCAACCTCGGTTTGGAAACGCTCCATCATGTCCACGCTGATGATGTAGCACTGGCTTTTATTTGCGCATTAAAAAATAAGCAAAATTCCATTGGGGAGAGCTTTCATGTCGTTTCTCCCCAGGCGATGACCTTGAGGGGCTATGCGGAATCTTTAGCAAAATGGTATGGAAAAGTAGCAAATTTACAATTTTTGCCTTGGGAATCGTGGAGGAAAACTGTCACTAAAGAAGAGGCAGATGCTACTTGGGATCATATAGCACATAGCCCAAATTGCAGTATTGATAAGGCGCGGACTTTGCTTGGATATAATCCAAAATACAGTTCGATAGCAGCCATTACTGAATCTTTGGAATGGCTTAAAAACAAATAAGAAAAAGATTTTTGAACAATGTATATAAAACCAATGCCTTCAAATGGTGCTACTTATACCTGGGAAACAGAAATTTTTACTGGATTTTTTCTTTTGGTTTTACTCTATTGAATTCACCATAGATCATTTCCTTAAGTCGTGAGATTCCATTTTCGGCAATTGTTACGCAGGATATCTCGTAGGTTTTTTGTTTGATATCAGAATCGATCACTTTTATAGTAGGTATAGATTTATAAGAACTCCATGGAGAATTGATAATTAATTGACCTAACCTACTTAGGACTTCTTTTTCGCTCAGTTGATTATCGAGTTCGATTTTAAATGTGCACTCACCTCCACGCTTTTCCTCGAAATTTAGTTCTATGGATTTTTGATCAATTTGAGCGTAGGGAAGTTTCATATTACTTCCGTTTTCGGTTTTTACGGCAAGTACAAGCACTCCTATTTTTCGTATAATACCTTCAACTTGTCCTGATTTAAAACCTTGGCCTTTCACTAAATTAAAACGTGATTTGATTTGAATTCCAGCGATGTAATCCCGGATAAAAAACCAGGAGATAAATACGAAAAAGAACGCGACCAGAAAGAAATCAACATAATGCTGGATACTTGAATTACTGTATAAAAACAGTGTAGTCCAGGCAATAAATATCAACCAGGCGAATAATTCTATAATCGGGAAATACCGTGCAGCCTTTTTTACAATTACAGATTTGTTTCTCAATCTGTCATTCGTTTTTCTGAGCAAGTAATTAGCCGAAACGAGAATGAAACCTAAAATAGCGACAGTTATTATTTTCACAGTAGATCTTTTTGTTTGAGCATTTTTACAACGAGAGGTTCTACAAAAGGATTGATAACAAAGACTCCTTCGGATTTTTCAGTTACCAATCCATTTAGGCGTAGAGGTCTTAGTTTTTCGTTCATTTCTTCTTCTTTTTCGGAAAATACACGCATCATTTTCTGTATATTCATGCGCTTGTGAAGTGCCGTTTGTTGCAGTAAAATGATAGCCTCATTTTCTAGTGTATCTAGTATTTCAATATCAATGTTGCTCGGGTAATTGATAAATAGCTGTTCATTTTTGTATTGCCTGATGTGGCTCAGCCAGGAATTGAGTGTCACTCCGGGATTTCCCCTTGTAAAATCAAAATGTTTGGAAAATAACTTGGCCATCTTCAATTGAGACATATTTTCTTCAATTCGATTTTCCAACACGAAACTTAATCCGCTTGACTCATGTCTTTTCATAATCATGGTCTTTAGATTTTCGGAATCGAATGGCTGGCATTGTATGACGCCGATCAGATGATTCTGGAGACTCAGGACCGTATTGATCAGTTCATAAGCAAAAATATTCATATTGATCACGAACAGATATGACTTACTATACCGATCAATATCCCGAAGGATTTCGTTAATCATCGTTAAGCCGTCTGGAGAACGTTCCCACCACAATTCCATATCATGCAGGACAATTACGCTACCAAATGGAAGTGTTTCATAAATCTCTGATTTCTCCCGTTGAATTCCTGTGACTTTGGCCAATTCATGTTCGAAATCGTGTACATTCACTGATCCTTCAATTGGTGCGAAAATATGATAAATGAGGCTGTCTTTAAATTGTTTTTTAAGTACATACTGGCATAAATTGGTTTTGCCGCAATTGCGTTCTCCAGTCACCATGATACCTCCTTTTATACCTGACCTATAACGCTCGATGGCCTTTTGGAAAGCCTCCTGTTCAGGCTTCATTTCTACCCAAAACTCTTCTGAGATATTGGATCGTCCACTAAAAAGACTTTTATAATAGTGAGGCATATTATTCAAAACCTTGGAGGAAGGGCTCACACGCTCTACGATATCCAATATTTTTTCATTTCTGGATTTCAGATTTTCTGTCTCAATAAGTCTTTTGGCCAATAACACACCTTCACTTTTTGTATACCAAATTCTGGCCAGCTGCTTCATCACTGAGGTGTTAAATGCCTTGGTTCTATATCCTAGAATATCCCTGATACGTCTGCTTTGATATCCTCGAAGCTGTGTAGTAAAGGCTTTCGAACTTTCAATAATTTTGTAGGAAGCCAGTGGATCAAAAGCTTCTTCCATCGCATTTTCAAACTGCTGACCAATAGCTATGTACAGATTTTCGATCTCTTCTATTTTTTCATTCAGCAGCTCAATCATTTCACGGATGATCAAATCCTTATCCTGTGTTCCGATACCCGTTTCATCATCGAGGTTATCAATACTAAAACGTGTCAGGTTCATCTGATCATTGATCTCATGAATCAATCGTGTTACTGCCTCTTCGGTTTTCTCCAACTTGTCCGCTACCTGCCCAACAAACCGCGATTCGTAAAAATGACGACTGATTTTCGAAAGCGGTACGAGAACCTGCTCCAGATTGCCTTTTCCAGAATCGTCTTCACGCGGCAATACCATTTCTTTTGGCAGCACATCAATAAGTTTCATCACTTCCTGGTTGAGCAGGTCAAATTCATTAAAAACTTTTAGCGAACTATCAATGGTGATATTGACTTTAAGCTCCCTGATTTTTTCAAGCGCATTGGCATTGGTTTCGATTTTAGTCTTCAGACGTTTTATTTCACGGATAAGTTTTTTATGAAAGTTTACGTTAATGTCCGATTTATAATCATCAACAAGTTTCAGTGTCCGGCTTTTAAATGAAGTCATCGTAACATCTGCATTCAACTTGTTGTAATACAATACCACTTTTTCATACCATTGCTCGGGAAACGCAAGAATTTGTTTTTTAGCTTTCGATGCGATTTTGGAAAGATGGCTACGTTTGCGGTTGAGTTTGTTCGCATTGATTTCTTCGAGGTTGTATCCCATAGCCACGATTTCTCTTCTGAAGGAAGCAAATAGATTTTGGAGGATATTATTCTTTTCCAGATTAACCTCTTTTTCAATTTGTTCCACTTCATTGAGTAATTTCAATTTCGACTCAAGAATATTCTGTTCAGTAAGTTTTTCACTTACGAATTTAAAGCCGGATTGGTCAATAAAATTGTCGACTTCATTGATTTGGGTTTTCAGCGCATGAATGAACTTATAAGACCACAATTCAAAATCTTCAAGAATTTCATTAAGCATGTATATCTGGTGATTCTTTACATAATGCTCTGCAAGTTCTCTATAATTTACAAAAACCGGGATGCTTTTTTTGGCAAAAGGATGTGTTGCTTTTTTCCATATTTTTAACCACTTCAATCCAGCCGGGTCTTCTTTTTTCAATTTAAAACTTTGCTTAAGATGTTCGATCCTATAGCTTTTAGCAATGGTTGCAATTTTTTCATTGATCTCTTCAAAAAACCATTGAATTCCTTTTTCTGAAAGATGTTTTAATTCACTGAATTTGTATGCCTGCTTTTTTTCGAACAGCGATGTGATTTTAAAATAATATTCGTTCTTAATTTTGAAAAAGGCTTTATTCCTTCGGTACTGATCATCGATTTCATTGGCTTTAATGAAATTTTGAGCAGTTGTCTCTATGGATTCTTTTAAGTTGTGGATCCAGTCATTTGATTCGATTAGGTGAGGTAAAAAAGTTTTTTCAAAGAATTTGTTTACAAACTCATTCAGTTCTTTATCCATTCTGGTAATCTCCTCCGTAAGTATTGGAAATAGAAATTGAGGGATAGGGATGAGTTCGA
>JAHEMV010000337.1 GCA_024643455.1 Cytophagales bacterium | reverse complement strand
ACTGCTGTGATTAGCGCTTTGCTTAGTTCAGTTTTCATAATTCGTATTGTTTAAGAATAAAAAATAGACATAATTTTCATTTCATTTTTCGGTTAAAATCGGTGTATATCCATGCACTTGGTATCATTAATTTATCTATTAAATTTGAAGAAAATCTAAAGGTTATGGTCTCAATAAAATCTCCAGAACGTATATTCATTGCTTCAAATTCATTTTAACAGACTCAATTACTTCTGAATTTCAATGGATTCATTTCAACATTCTTTTTGAAAAAATTGTTGAAATGCGTCGCTTCGGTGAATCCCAACGAATAGGCAATATCAGAAACATTCCACGAGGTATTTTTCAGTAATATCTTGGATTCCTGTAAGATTCGCTCCTTAATGATCTGTGAAGTCGGCTTCCCCAGTGTCTCCTTAATCGACCTGTTAAGATGATTGACATGTATATTCAGCCTTTCAGCAAATTCTGAAGGCGACCTTAAGGCAATTATATCATTCGAATTGTCTATTTGAAATTGCTGCTCCAAAAGATTCAAAAACAAAACAGAAATACGTTGAGATGCATTCATGGGTAATCTATCTTCTGCAGTTGAAGGCTCAATCTTGAGACCGAAATGCACTAGCTCCAGGATTAGGTTTCTGATCAGATCATATTTGTATTTATAATCCGATTCGTACTCCTTTTCCAATCGATTAAAAATATCCAAAACATGCCCGTATTGTTCAATATTTAATTCAAATACATGTTTACCGTTTAATTGGAAAACTTCATACTGATCAAACTGATAATGATTTCTAAAAAAACGTGGCGTAAAAATACAATATGTGCCCTCCCTGTGTCCATCAAGGCATTCCCACCTGTTAGGAATTTGTGGGCTCAAAAAGGTCAATGCCTGCTTTTTGATACTCACCTTTCTTTCAGCAAATCGCACTCGACTTTTCCCCTTTATTAACATGATCTTGTAGAAATCACGTTTTTTGAAAGGAATACTTGTAGGATCTCCTTCTACATGAGAATCTAACCTATCAATATTAAAATGACCAATTTCTTTTTTTATATTATCCGGTAGCCAGTCAAATTTGTGATGATATAAATCCCTAAAACTTTCTTTGGTTCTCATATGCGATAATCTCGATTAACAAATGACCTATATTCCATTAATTGTCAGGGTTCGAATGAAACACCCACGTTAATTTTGCCCCGAACATGCGCGGTGGCCCCGGCACAAACGTTGGAACCCCGAACAAACTTCCGGTATTACCTGCACTGATGATGTATTGTTCATTGAGCAGGTTGGTGCCATAAAAACTGAGAATCAGCTTTGGCTTTGTCAATTCAAATCCCAGGTTGACATTCAAAAGGCCAAATCCTGGCTGTTCCAAACCAGGTGAATTTGCATCTTCAAAGAAAAAATGACTTTTATATCCATAAGATGGAGTGACAAAAGCCACAATCTTTGATGTTAGATTCGTTTGCGCATTTATCCCCAGGGCGAAGGAATGCTTTGGAGATAACCTGAAATAGTTGCCGGCATACTCCTGTTCTTGACCAGCTTCATTCGTATCATCAAACGTGGCATTCAGGAAAGCGTAATTCCCATAGACATTCACTCCTTTCAGGATAGAGGCATTTACAGTGATTTCTGATCCATAAGAAGTGGCTCTTCCTCCATCCAGTGTTTTATAATCGAACTCTCCGGATTCAGAATCTGCAATCCATGCTCTTGTCTGGAAATTGTTGTATTTCTGATAAAACGCGACCAGGTCCACATATACTTTACCAAAAATCAATGATTTTATTCCAGCATCTATATTGTCTACCTGTTCTGATGGGATTATTTCAGGTGTACCTGCTGAGGTAAATTGAAGTACTATCGGTCTTCGGCCATTGGAATAGTTTACAAAAACATTTTGCTTCTCATTGAACTTATACTGTAAACCAATCTGCCCGTTAAGCGACAAATCATCATCGCTGATACTGTCACCCGGATTTACTTTGAAAAACAAATTGGGATAATTACCAGTCAAAAATCCTAGTGTCGATGGTGAACCGTCAGAAAACGATGCCTGGTTTTTTAAGTAGAAATTTTCATATGCGCCCCGCAAACCCCCATTCATAAAGAGATTATCCGTAAGGCTATAGGTTAAGTCAACAAATACTTCAGAAGCGTAGTTGATAGCATCGCTAAAATTGTTTTCTTTATGAAAAACAGCCAGAGGCATTCCTGCTATCGGGCCAAGATTGGGGTCATCAGGAAGGGCAGGAATCAGCAAAGGTTGCCCGTCGGGCATGATCAGGTATTCCGGACTAAAAAATAAAACAGCCATACTCTGCTCATTTGGAGAAAACCAATACGTCTGATTAGCATTTTCATGCCAGTAACTGATCCCGGCAGAGCCAATCAGTCTGCTGTTTACAGCGTAATTATACCTTATCTCCTGATAAAACTGATCAGCTCCGGCATCATCCCACATATCAATGGCTGGTGCTGCTGTACCATCACCATCCCATCTGGATGAAGAGCTGACATTTCTGAATGAGGTTATTGAAGACAAAAACGTATTTTCATTAAAGAAATACCGATAGCTAAGTGTGCCATCAACTATATTCTTACCGGTTTGTAAGTTGTTACCTTGTTCCAGGGATGCGCGGTATTGGAATATATCCGTATCACCAAGTGTATTTGGGAATTGTTTACTCATGAATGCTATGCCAGGAGTATCATCATGCTGATAGTTCATTACCAGGTCAAGCTGGTGGTTTTTTGAAGGAAGGTAACGAAAAGACAATCGTCCTGCTGTTGTGTTTTTCCCATTTAAGGTGCCTCCAAAAGTATTATCGACATACCCATCGCGATAATCGTAAATACCCGAAGCACGGACAAAAAGTTTATTATTTATTATAGGTACATTCACAGCTCCCCTGATCTCTTTTTGATTATAGCTGCCGAATCCTGCTGTCAGGTATCCTTCAGTGGAATTCTTTGGACTTTTACTTATAAAATGAATAGCGCCAATTTCAGAACCTCTACCAAATAAGGTATTTTGTGGGCCTTTGAGCACCTCTACACGCTCCATATCAAAAAGTGAAACCGAAGCTCCGCTGGACCGGTTGATGGGTACACTATTAAAATATACAGAAACTCTTGGTTGAGCACTTGGACTTACTTCTTCACTGGTCAATCCACGGATAATAAAACTCGGTCGGTTGGCTCCCTGCTCATTAATGATCAAACCGGGAACAAACTCTGAAAGTTGTGGCAGATCAACGATATTGTTTCTAACAATAAAATCTGAACCCACAACGCTTATTGCTGTCGGAACATCCAGTATTTGCTGTTCTCTTTTTTGTGCTACTACAGTTACTGAATTTAGGTAAACCACTTCTTTTTCCAGTGAAAAGTTCAACTCATTTTCTTCAGGTCTTAGGACGATCTGTACTGTTTGGGTTTCATAACCCATTATTGAGGCTTGAACGCTTACTTTACCAGATGGAAGCTTGTCAAGAAAATAGGCTCCACTTCCATTTGAATTTACACCTCTTTCCTCGCCTAAAATAACAATGCTTACCCCCTGTATTGCATTTGCATCTGAATCTGTTATTCTGCCATGAAGACTTGCAAAGGCCCCGATTTGGCTTTCTGGACTTTCTCTTGTTTCAGAAAGACCACGGTCAGCTTTAGTGGTTTTCCCAAATGATGCATGTATTCCAGTTATTAAAAAAATTAAAATATGAATAGTGGTTCTCATATGGATAAATTGTCTAAAAAATAAAATTGCAGACTAACTTTTTGATATTTTAATCATCTGTACTATTCTAACTAGTAAAAAAAACCGACCGTTCGAGGCCGGTTTTACCTAAATTAAGTCAGTTATGCGTATTGCATAGACTTAATATTTTTAATTCAATAAACAAAACCTTTTGCACTGATCCTGTTCAGTATCATATAAGACTTTTTTGAATTATTTTAAGTCAATATCTGCATTGTTTCATCTGAACCAAATAGCTGATATTGATTAACCAACTATACAACCGCAAGACGTTAAATCAATGTCTTGAAAATTGTACGCCACATCTGCGTGTATCATTTAAGCCAAACATAGTTTTGAGATAATCAATTGTCAAATTGTTGCGACGAATACAGATTTGAACACGATGTTTAAAGGTTACCAGGAATTTTGTGATGTGCGTGATATGCGATTCTTAAAGAAATGTTCGGATGTTATAATAGAGAAGTGGTGCTTAAACAACCATTCATCTTCTTTCATTAAGTGTTCATCGCAACAATTTGTAAGTTTGCAGCGCGTAGGTTATGTTTAACAAATTTTAAATTGAGATGACAGAATATCGGCTTCCGATTTTTTATAGATACCGCATCCTGTGGCATTTTTTGTTTTGGGTGGTAGTCTTCGTGGTTTATTGGCTTACCTACGCTGGGTACCAGGATCGCTATTACGAAGAATTTATAATGAATCTCAATTTATTGCCCGCAAGGATGATTGGTACCTACACCCTTATTTACTTAATCCTCCCATTAGCTACTGAAAAGAAAAAGTTTGTAACGTTCAGTATATTGGTATTGATACATGCTATTTTTTACGGATTTTTGATATATCTGTCCTATTATATTTCAAATCCATACCCGGAGTTTTATGATTTTCACAAGCAACCGATTTTCAACTTTCCAAAAATCCTGACAAAAGCTATCTCCGATTACACGCTACCACTCACGGCAACTGCGATTATCATTTTTAAAAAATGGTATGCTGACGAACTTAAAAATAAAAAGCTATCTGAAGAGAAAATGACTGCTGAACTAAATTTCCTCAAATCACAGGTTCATCCTCATTTTCTGTTTAACACACTGAATAATTTATATGCACTGACTTTGATAAAATCGGATAAGACCTCAGATATTGTTCTGAAATTATCTGATTTGCTGGATTATATGATCTATAAAAGCAATGATGAGTTTGTCCCATTGAAAAAAGAATTAGAAATCCTGGGAAGTTACATTGAGCTTGAGAAAATGAGATACAACGAACGTCTTGATTTCAAATATGAGATAAGTGGTGAAGCAGATTCGTATGAAATTGCACCGCTAATTCTCTTACCATTTATTGAAAATTGCTTCAAGCATGGTGCCAGCAATGACAGGTCAAAACCGAGCATTAATATACTTATCCAGATTGAACCTTTGTTTCTTTCCCTACTTGCAATCAATTCGATTCCACCGAAAGACTCGAAGGATGACCCGGAAATTATAGGCGTAGGATTAGCTAATGTAAAAAGAAGGCTCGAGCTGATTTATCCAAATCAGCATGATCTTGTAATAAATCAGGAGGATAAAGTATTCAATGTAAAATTGAAAATATTTTGGAAGAAATAATCAGTCATGGAAGTTAAATCAAAGTGCTTGATTATTGATGATGAACCACTAGCTATTGAGGTATTAAAATCACATATAGGAAAGCTCGGAACCTTTGAGATAACCGGAATTGCAAATGATGCCTTTGATGCTATTGATCTATTAAATAAACAGAAGGTTGATCTAATATTCCTTGACATACACATGCCAGAAATGAAGGGGACTGAGCTAATAAAATTGCTCAACAATCCACCAGCAGTCATTCTTACTACTGCCTATAGGGAATATGCACTTGAAGGATACGAGCTAAACGTTATAGATTATTTGCTAAAACCCATTTCATTTGAACGCTTCATCAAAGCAGTAGATAAATTCTATTTCTTTTTCAATCACGATGAAGATGTATTTTTGCACAATAAGGGGACAAATGAAGAGTTCCTTTACCTGAAGGAAAAGAATCTTATTCATAAAATTCCATTAACTGAAATCGTATATGTTGAAAGCATGGGTGACAACCTTTCGATTCATACAGTAGACAGAAAAATTACCAACCGGTGTACCATCTCATCCGTTGAAAAACTTTTATCCGAAAACGGATTTTTGAGAATTCATCGATCCTATATAATTTCATTAAAGCGAATCACAAGTTTTAGCCCGGT
>JAHEMV010000015.1:377-23551 GCA_024643455.1 Cytophagales bacterium | reverse complement strand
CCTTTAAGTAAGACCATCCGGTTCACTTCGATAAAATAACGAACAGGATTGAGTTGTGTGATGTTCTGTGCCCATGTTGGCATATTTTCAATCGTCGTAAACAAGCCCCCCAGGAGAATAAAAATAACCAGGAAAAACCATGAAATAAACATAGCTTGTTGTTGTGTTTCTGTGAGCGTGGAAATCAGCAGTCCAAGGCCAAGGACAGCCATTAAATATACAGCGGCAAAACTAAACAAAGTCAATACGTTACCTACTATTGGAATATTAAAAACTATCTTTGCCAATAATAAACCTAATCCAAATTCAAACATACCAATAATCCAAAAAGGTAGCGTTTTCCCAATAATGAAATGATGCTTTTGAATTGGTGTTACATTGATCTGTTCAATCGTTCCCAATTCTTTTTCACGCACAATATTCATCGACGACAGGAATGCTCCTACCATCGTTACTAAAAGTACGAGAATCCCAGGAACCATGTAGGCTTTATAATTTAAGTCAGGATTGAACCAAAATGAGTAATTTGACTGAATTGCCATTAAGTCAGGATCAAGATTTAGATTACTCCGAATGCCAAAATTTTTTATTAACGCCATATTGAAATCACGAATAATACCTGTTGCGTAACTTGATGAAAGACCTGCTTTAGTTCCATCGATGGCATTCATTATTAGTTGTACATCAGCATCTCCAAATCGGTAAAGCTTTTGCTCAAAGTTCTGATCAATAATGAGCGCCAGATCGCATTTTCCCCTTTCTATAGCTTCTTTAGCGTCTTGCGAATTGTTCGAATATCCAGTAATTGTGAAATATTCTGATCCGTCGAATTGACTATACAGTAATCTAGAAAACTGGCTGTGATCCTGATCAATAAAATATAGTTTTATGTTTTTTATCTCATAGTCCACTGCAAAGGATAATACCAGTAACTGAACCATAGGCACTACAAGAATGATTGGCAACATGGATTTATTGCGAAAAATCTGGATAAACTCTTTTTGTAAAATAAAGCGAAGTGTTCTCATATCAAGCCAATCGCGGTTTAAACTTCTTTATACTTAAAAGAATAAAAAATGCCATGAATCCCATCAGGATAAGTGTTTCTTTCCATATTACCGATAAGCCCACGCCTTTCAGCATAATTCCTTTTATGATGATGATAAACCATTTTGCCGGTACAATATTGGAAATAATTTGAAGTGGCAGAGGCATATTTTCTACCGGAAAAAGAAATCCCGATAATAGAATTGTCGGCAACATCAGACCCATAAGCGAAGCCATTAGGGCAACTTGTTGTGAGCTTGTGGCTGTCGATATGAAAATACCTAAAGACAGAACGGTCAAAATAAAGAGGATCATTTCCAGCAATAAAAGCACCAAACTTCCATGAACCGGAACACCAAAGACAAAATAACCAAGCAATAAAATAATAACGGAATTGATAAATGAAAGCATTAAATAAGGCACAACCTTGGCCACAATAATAATCACTGGCTTCATTGGTGTCGCCAGCAATATTTCCATGGTTCCCAGTTCCTTTTCCTTAGTGATGGATATGGAAGTCATCATCGCTGAAACAAGCATTAGAATTATCGCAATTAGGCCGGGAACAAACAGGTATACGCCTTTCAGCTCATTGTTGTAAAACATCTCTGACTGAATGTTTATGGAAAACGGAAGCTTTTTGGAAAGATTTATATTCGCTTGATAATTAACTATGATGGCCTGAGTATAATTTAGCAACATTGTCGCCGTATTCGGGTCGGAGGCATCAGCGATAATCTGCATATTTGCCTTTTTCTCCTTTTCCAATTTTTCTCCAAATCCACTTTCAAAAATGATAACCTCTTTCACTTTCCCTTTTTTGAAAATGGATTCAATCTCACTATCATCCGCCAGATACTTTTCTAGTTGGAAGTAGTCAGTTGATAGTATTTTATTGATCAAAACTGTGGAATGTTCGTCCTGTGCATGGTCGAGAATAGCTATTTTCGCATCTTTTATTTCATTGGTAATCGCAAAACCAAATAGCATAATCTGGATGATTGGCATGCCGATCAAAATAATGAGCGTACGCCAGTCTCGTGTGATGTGGTGAAATTCTTTTTTCACAAATGCTTGAAATCGCTTCATACCCTATCCTATTTTATCTGCTGTGGGCCTTGCAAGTTGGATAAACACTTCATCCATAGATCTTGCCCCGAAGTTGCGTTTCAACTCTTCAGGACTACCCAAAGCCTCAATTCTTCCATCAACCATGATGGATATCCGGTCGCAATATTCCGCTTCGTCCATATAGTGTGTGGTTACAAATATCGTTGTCCCAGCTTGTGCAGTTTGGGTGATCATCTCCCAAAATTCTCGTCTGGTAACTGGATCCACGCCTCCTGTTGGTTCATCCAAAAAAACTATTTCAGGATTATGAAAAACGGCCACGGAAAAAGCCAGTTTTTGCTTCCAACCTAATGGCAGGGAATGGATTTGTACATCGGCAAAATCATGTAAGTGAAGACGATCAAGCAATTCACTGGTCTTAAGCTTGATTTCTTTATCCGGCATACCGTAAATACCAGCGTAAAAACGGATATTTTCTCTTGCTGTCAAATCCTGATACAGGGAAAATTTCTGACTCATGTATCCGATTCTGCTTTTTACTTTTTCCCTTTCTTTATAAATATCAAATCCAGCAACTTTGGCCATGCCGCCGGTCGGAGACAATAGTCCACAAAGCATTTTCATGGCGGTACTTTTCCCCGCACCATTTGCTCCCAGAAAACCAAAAATTTCACCCTTTTTTGTATTAAAACTGATTTCGTTTACCGCTGTGAAGTCACCGAATTTTTTGGTGAGTTCGTGTACCTCGATGGAAAATTCATTAGACATGCGCTGCATCCTTTAGGTTCCCCATTAAGGCAAGAAAGCAATCTTCAATTACGGGTAATATTTCCAGAATTTCGATCTTATCATGACCTCTTAGTTTCAAATAGTCAGTCAGTTCCGCTTTTCTCAGTTCCTCATTCTTGTCGGTATAGTGAATATGGCTACCAAAAAGAAATACCGATCTTGCAGATGGAAACTCCCGGAGGTCCTTCAATAAACCGTGTTTCTTATCTGAAATAATTGCATACAATTTCCCATCAAATTGGCTTACTATTTTGTTTGGAGTATCAATACTCATGATATGTCCATCCTGGATAAGCGCGATGCGATCGCATAAACTGGCTTCATCCATGTAGGGTGTTGAAACGAATATGGTAATTCCATAGCCTTTTAGTTTTTTTAGCATTTGCCAGAATTCCTTTCTGGAAACCGGATCGACACCGGTTGTAGGTTCATCAAGAAAAATCACTTCTGGCTTGTGAATCATGGCACAGGACAAAGCCAATTTCTGTTTCATACCGCCAGAAAGTTTACCTGCGCGTCGATCTTTAAAAGGCTCGATCTGCTTATAAATATCCTCGATGAGGTAGTAGTTTTCTTCTATTGTCGTTCCAAATATTGAGGCAAACAATTCAAGATTTTCACTCACAGTGAGGTCTTCATAAAGAGAAAACCTCCCCGGCATGTATCCAAACTCCCTGCGTAACGCCCGAAAATCGTTAACCACATCTTTGTTCATAACTTGTGCTGACCCAGTATCTGGCAAAAGCAATGTCGTCAGGATACGAATTAAAGTGGTTTTCCCCGCACCATCCGGACCGATCAAACCAAAAATCTCTCCTTTTGAGACTTCAATATTGATGTTATTCAATGCCATTACAGCCCCATATGACTTGTTAATTGATTTTATGCTGATCATGGATATATTGTAATTTTATAGTAAACAGAGTTGACTTTTTGTTTCTAATTATCTCCCATTCCAAAATAAACTTCACCTGGCATCCCAATTTTTAATGACCCATCATTTTTTACCAGTACTTTAAAAGCATACACCAGATTAACGCGTTCCTCTTTGGTTTGAATTACTTTTGGAGTAAACTCAGCTGATGAAGAAATCCAGATAACATTCCCGGTGAGATCTTTGCTCCCATCCTGCTGATCAATTTTAATCTTTACTTCCTGACCAATTTTCAACTCCACCAACTGTTTGCCACTTATATAAGCCCGAATGGTGATGTTGTCCAGGTCAGCAATTTTGTAGAGTGGTTTTCCAAAAGCAGTTATTTCATTTTCATAGGCAAATTTCGTGAGCACTGTTCCACTTTTCGGATTTCTGATCACACTTTTTCTGATTTGATCTTCGATTTGTTCGATCTTTACTTCCAGCGGTGATACTTCACTGAGTATGCCTCGGTTACTTGTGTTTAGCTGACTCTTTGTAGCTGCGATCTGCTTCGTTACTACATCAAGTTGGCCAACAATATCATCGTACTGCTTACTAGTTGCTGCGCTATCGGCAAGTAGGTTTTCTATTCTATTTTTCTCCCTAAGAAGATTATCCTTTTGCTTCGCGAGCACATCGATCTGCACCTGTACATTTTGTGTTTTTGATTTTATAGCTTCAACACTGGATTCTAACTGCTTTTTGCTGAGGAAAAGTTGCGTCGTATCAATGTAACCAACTACTTGATTTGAGTTAAGAAGATCTCCTTCTTCAAGCTGAAAAGCCATAAGTTTACCATTGGCTTCCGATGAAATAATCACCTCAACAGCTTCAAAATTTCCATACGCATCTGCTTCGTTTCCATTTCCTTTGCACCCATAAAGCACTGGAAAAATGGCTATTATGTATATGAGATTTCTATTCATGATGTATTTGTTTATAAATTTCCAGAGATATTTAGACAGTTGTATTCCGATTGTTTCAATTGAATCATATGGATTTGTCTGGTAAGTTTGAGTTGTGTTTTTGTATTTAGTTCGGATAGATAATCAGTCGAAGTGATCACTCCATTTTTGAGTTGAGAGAAAGCACTTTCTACAATATCATTTTGCAGATTCAGTATTTCTTCATCTTTTTCCAGAAGCTCCCCGAATTTATTGACTTCAGCATATTCTTTTGTCAATTGATTATTTATGTTGTCTTCTACGAAATCTTTTTTACTGTTTACGATCGCCTGGTTGGCGGCATAGATATTCTTTTCACGCTTTGCATTGCCATAGTCAAAAAGTTGCCATGAAAGTTTTAGTCCAACAAAATAGAAATCCGAAACCTCTGTTTCCAGAAAATTGTAAGCATTTGGCTGACCTAATCCAGCTTGAGCAACTGCCCACAACATTGGTCTTGTAGATACTGAACTCATATTTTTCATGGATTCCAGGTATCTGTTCTGCGTTTCCAATAGTTTAATCTCCGGACGTTTTATGGCATTTTCATATATTGATATTTCTGCGACTGGTAATTCGAGTTCACTGGAAGTATTGACTTCCTCGCCAATCCACTTGCTCAACATATCCAAAATTGCTTGTTGCTCTAACTTTGCTGAAAGAATTTGTTGTTCTGTTGACAATATCTGCTTTTTGAATGCATTGGAAGCACTTTTCAGCACGACCCCATTTTGTACCTGAGCGTTAATGATGCTTTGTTGATCATGCAGGTCAACGAGTAACATTTGAAGAATCTGAATATTTTCCTGGTAGATCAATGCAGAAAAAAACAATTTTGAAATCGTTGCTTTGATTTCATACAAGTCGACCTCAACAGCCTGTGATTCCGTCATAATCCTGGCCGATTCGGCAATTTTTTTATTCTTTGTCATTCCGCCGTCATAAATTTTTTGACTCACATCCAGGGTAAGCCGGTACTGATCTTTTGGAATGATCGGTGATTCAAATAAAGGATTATTGGGAAATGAAAATACGTCGGATTGATAGCTGGCTAGTCCATTTACGAAGAATGATGGTAAGTATGCATTACTAACATTTTTTTGTGTCAATTCCTCCAGGGTTTCATAGTGCAATTTTTGTCTGGATAAAGGACTGATGTTTTCGGCTTTAGTCAGACAATCTTCCAGGGTTAGTTTTTGAGCAACGATTCCATGACCAAACCAAACCATCGAAAGTGTCAATAGAAGTGTAATTCTGAATTTCATGATCAGTTTTTTATTTTTAGGTAATTCAAAATAATTTCCGGGATCAGTATTTTCCGTTCTTCCAAAAAAGCATGGAAGGTTTCATTATCTAATGAAAAGGCTCCTTTTATAATTGGTTTTGCTAAATAAGGGAACAAGGTCATCCCAATAACAAGGGATAATAATTGAACCGTATCCATAGCACGATATCTCCCTTCCTCCTCATTGATCTTCAATTCCACAGATACTTTATCCCTAACAATGCCCATCATATTTACCATATGACCCAAACGGTCAGGATTTTGATTGATCTCATTAAGCATAAAAATAGGCAGATAAGAATTAGCCGTGAGCACATCGATATAATTGGAAACAAACAATTTTAGTTTCTCTTCAAATGGTTTTTTACTATGAAATACTGAGAAGGCTTTTGGAATGAATTCAGTAAAGGCCTCCTGAAAAATAGCTTCAAACAACTGGTCTTTACTTCGAAAATAATAGTGCAACAATGCTTTATTTATACCAGCTTCATTAGCAATTTCCTGCATTCTGGCGCCATACATCCCTTTTTGAATAAAAACCTTCTTGGCCGCTTCCAGTATTTTTTCTTCAGTAGAACCAATTTTTTGATTATTACCCATATGGATTAACTATTTGATTTAACCATTTGGTCAAAATTAAAATATCAAAAAATAAAAGACAAGTTTATGAATGAAAAATTTTGCTACTGCTTTCCCAGGTACAGGAATTTAGGTACTATAAAATTAATTACTAGGCTATTGTCTTGTCCAGACTTCAGCAATGCTTTCTTGCTGATTCGGAAGAAATCTGAGGATTTGAATCTGATTATCACTATTGAGGTTGATTCGGCATTGATAGCGTTTCCCATCCTGATAACTATAAAAAGTACCTCCATCCCATGCCGATGCACTTGGATCAAAGGTTAGTTCCTCAATAATTTTTCTGCCTTTTAATGGCATTTTTGTCAAATGCTCAACAGGATTTTTCTCATCTAATAGAAAATGATCTTTATCATCAGACTCTATCCAAACGATCCTCCCCTGAAAATGATTTCCTACTTTATCAATTTTTACGATGAGTTCTTCATTGCTGGATTTCCAGACTCCAATAATTTGTTCCGGTTGTTCTGCGTTGGAAGTCAATAAAAATGAGCAATAAAAAATAGAGATTAAAAAGTAGTGTCTTTTCATGATATTGAACATTTAAATTAAATTAATTTAGGTTCAAAATCGAACTGAGCTCTTTGATTTGGGTAGATAAGCTTTCAGTTAGAAATTAGCCGTTTTCTTAGAATTAATTTGCTGAAAGCGACATTTGTAACCTGCACGCTTTAGATAAATCCTGAAAAACTGAAGTAATTGGAGAGCAAAGGCATTTTCCCTCGGTATTTTTGCTCAAGTTAAACATGATGCCTGAAACAACTAAAAAGTTTTAAAAAGTTAAAGAAATCCATGAAAATGCCATCTATTATTCCTTCCGCCTCGATTTTCCTTAATAAATTATTTGAATAGCATCATTTTTGAAATCGGCCTGATCAAATTTAAAATAAGCTTTATACTTAAATCTCTCTTAAACAAATAGGCACCACATTTTACTTCTCACTCAAAAAACCTTTTTCAAAGACGAAAAAATTAATTGATATTGATGTTCTAGACTTTAAAACATCAATCCTTTGGTTTTAGTGCTTTACTGATTTTTGATATCGAACCGTTGAATATGCCACGCCAAAGTTTTCAGCCAATTTTACCTTTGGAAAAACAGTCTGAATAGCAATTTTTATAATAGCCATATGGTGGATGGCATGCTCAATATTGTATGCCAACTCCCGCTCAACACTCGATTTTATGCTTACCGCATCACTATCCATGTCGGTGTAACTTACTTCCAAAAAAACCTCTTTGCCATTGGTAATATTTTCAAGTCGCTCAGATAGATCTTCCAATTTAGCAAGCGTTTTTATGGTGTCTGTCTCATAAACCGGTTCATGATTTCGGTTATCATAATTGATTATTCCTTTTTCAGCACCGCTTATTAGTATTTCAAAAAATTCAACAATATGGCGTACATGTTTCCCGATCGAATTGCCATTCAGCAGCTCCAATTCTGCACCATACTCGTCATCACTCAACTGATCTGCTAAATCTATTATTTGCTTTAAAATTGACTTACCTGTAGCTTTTAATTGCATTACAAAAATTTGATTAAAAAGGATAATTACTAAATGATTATTTGATTGCTTGTCGTATGCCCATCATTTAAATAATAAACTTAAAAAAAAACCTACAATTTGCACTATAAAAATAAAAATCTCCTATTCCCTGGAATTTGAAGTTCCCAGATTTTCTTACTGAAGATATACATACTCACCAATTCGTTCCACCCTTTTCTGCTCTTCTGCACTCAAAGGACCTAGTGTCAAACAATTCAGGTTTTCATGCATCTGGCCTGTACTTTTGGCTCCCATCATACACACATCTACGGCTGGATTAGACAGCACATAGCGATAACAATCTGAAGCAGATAGTGGCGTTTCACCTGCAGGCATATGCTTTTCACTCAATAATTTCCCCCATCGTGTAGCTGTAAAAGAAACGATTCCAGGACGATTTTCAGCACTAAAAAAAGGAAATATGTCTCGCTCGGCTCCCCGGTGTGCAGCATTGTATCGTACATGAAGCACCTCTATATCAGAGACTTCAATTACATTGCGAAACATCTTTCGATTATGGCTGGAAATGCCAAGATGCCTAACCATTCCAATTTCTTTTAGTTTTCGGGCGCCATCAAGAATTCTTTCTGACGGAATATTTGGGAAGTAACCTAATAATAACACATCGATGTGATCCGTACCCAAGGCTTTAAGTCTTCTTTTGAGAAAATACTTTGTTAGAAAAGGATCATGGGCATAGGAAAATACAGCTAATACAAGTTCGTCACGCTTTCCTTTTTGGACTATTTTTCGTATCGCCTTTTTCATTTCCCTTGAATCCCCTTTCACAAAAGTCCCCCATGTAAAATAGTTACATCCGTGATCAAATGCCTCTTCGAATGCTTCTGAGGGTGCTCCATAACTCGAAGAAATTCCAAATCGGCCAACTTTCAATCCAGTTTTGCCGAGAATCACTTTTTCAGAGAAATTCATTTTAATTCAGGTTTTTTTATTCTTTCTTGATGATTGTTAAATTTCAAAAAGTACACATTATTGATTGAATCCATCCCTTATTTAAAAATTGGATATCAAATCTTTCTCACTAAATGAGGCAAGAAATTGATGCATTTATATATAATAAGTCAACAAAATCGAGTTTAAATAAGTTTGTAGATTATAACTTTTTTAAGAGCTTGAAATCAAAAAATTGCGTTTTGCTATAACTCCAAAAAAATCCCATGACTCGATAGCTTCAAGTCATGGGATTATATTAATTCTTGATATTAAACTATTATTAAATTCAGATTGGAAATCGCCTTAATTAATATGGTAAATAGGCATATTCCTTTCCATAATCCAGCATTTGTTCCACAAAATTTTCAGGGTAGCTCAATGTAACATCGGTAATCTCATCACCACTCACAGAAGCGGTAAGTTTTGGTTGTATAAATCCCGAGTAAGGCGCAGAACCAAGTTTTGCATAACGCTCTTTTACTTGTTTTACCATATTTTGATCTACAACAACACCATAATTTTCAATTAAGTTTTTCCCTGCTTCAAAATCACCCTGTGATTTTATACGTTGTACCTCCTTCAGCAATTGACCAAAAAGTTCTCTAAGTTTGACATAGTCTCTGATCACATAATACGTCTTCCCGTTTTCATCAATCTGCTCTATTACATTTCCTTCCTTACCTTTTTCATAAACCCACGCAGAAATCATTTGTCTGTTACGCATATGAGCTTCTTCAATATCGGCGCCATCATCCAATCTTCTCAGTTGTAGCTGAAGACCATTTTTTATGTAGCTATCGTATTCTGCTTTACCCACTTCTAAAGAAGGTACAGGGCCGATTTCAACTAGTTTAGGATCCGTTATAAAGTATAATGACACCAAATCTGCCCGCGCTTCTTCAAGTGATGACCTGTAATTTTTTAATGTTTCGCTTGGCGTACCAACTCCGGGCTCTATTTGTCCTGACGCATGGCCAATCACTTCATGGAGGGCAGTATGCATTTTACTGGCTAGTTTACCATATTCTTTTACCCTGGATCTTTCCTCTTCAGTATAGTAAAACTCATCAAGCGCTCCGCTACTAGATGCTGAGTTGTATGCTTCCACGATATTTCCTAAAGAAACTGATTTAGAACCATAATCTTTGCGTATCCAGTTGGAATTTGGAAGGTTGATCCCGATTGGAGTCGAAGGAGCAGCATCACCACCCTCAACAATTACCGTGATCACCTTATAGCTTACTCCTTTAACGTCTTCTTTTTTATGTTGATCCATAATGGGCGAATGCTCTTCGAACCATTTTACTTCCTTTGCTAACGCGGCCATACGCTCCGAGGCTTCTATATCTTTCATAGATACTACCGACTCAAATGACCCTTTGAGTCCTAATGGATCATTATATACCTCAATAAATCCATTGACAACATCCAACACTGAATTGGTATCCTTGAGCCAGGCAATGCTATATGCGTCGAAATCTTTGAGATCACCTGTTTTATAGTATTTAACTAAAAGTTGCAATGCTTCCTTTTGCGAATCATTTTCAGCAACTTCTATTGCCTTTTCCAACCAGTAAACAATACGTTCAATCGACTCTGTGTACAAGCCACCAACATGATATACCTGTTCGGTAATCACACCATTTTTTTTCTCCAATTTTGAATTTAATCCATACATAGGCGGAATAGCATCTCCATCCTTTTTAAGACTTTGATAGTAGGACTGAGCTTCATCCTGTGTGATTCCTTCATAAAAATTAGTTGCAGAAGTTTCCAACAAATCAACATTTGCCTGGAGATTTACTTTTTTACCATCGATCGCAGGATCAAAAATAACAGGCGTCAACAGATCAATTAGGCCTTGTTTTCCATCAACTCCCTTTAAAGGCAGCATGCTATCATCTGAGTTGTTTACCAGCTGAGCAAAAAAAGATGCACTAAATTGAGGTAACATTTTTGTATTGCCATAGTGGTGGTGAATGCCACCAGAAAACCAAATCCTTTTGGCATACACTTCAAATTGATCCCATTCCGACCCACTTTTTTCACCAGAGTAGGAATTATAGATCGCTTCGATGGTTTTGCGTACCCGTAAATTGTGCTTATAATTTTGATCATAGATGATGTCTCTACCACTCAATGCTGCCTGATATAAATAATATGCAAGTTTTTTCTTTTGGAGATCCAATTGGTCAAAGCCCGGTACTTGATATCGAAGTATTTGCAGGTCAGCAAATTTGTCAACGACATATTCAAAATCAGCTCCTTCGGCTTTATTTCCTTGCTCTTCGCTCTCTGGTTTTTGTTGACAGGAATAGAATGTCAATAATAACATGACGGCCACAAGCCATCCTTTTTTAAGTATTTTCATTTTTTCAGAATTAAGTAAAAATCAATTAGAGGTTTTTTTCGCGACAAAGGTAATCGTTGCTTTTTATTTGCTGAAGTTGTTAAGCTTTTTTTCGATGAATGCGAGATAATATGCGAAGACACATTACAATTCGATGATAGCTAAAGATGCGGAGAATAGTTTGATTTATGTTTTCTACAGTTCCATCGCGAAGTCTGGATTAAACCTTGAAAGCGTAACCGTCTTCTCCGATTGATCATTTTTTATGATCATGTTTATTCGTCTCATTTGCCAGGAAAAACTGTTCCATTTAATATGGAAATCCCGGGCATTATCGGGCAAGTAAAAAATAAATTCCGACCATCCAGCTTCTACTTCTCCATCTTTTATAGGAATGCCGGAAATTATACTATCTCCAGCTTCCAGGTCAAAAGGGAAACCGTGAGCAATCCAATCATAAGGAAGAAAAACTTCTATTTCTCCTTTTCCAACCTGAACAATTGGCACCAATTTTTCTTCCAAAACCATCTGTTTTTCAAGATCTAATTTTATACCGATATTATTGTAAACTGGTACAAGCTGGGGAACACCTCCAAAATAAAACGTGATTAATAGGGTCGATTGCAATCCCCTTGCACGATCTCCCATAGTTTGAGTAAAAGTAATCTGACTTGATGGATTTTGGCAAATAAAGCGCAATTCAAATTCAATGGAAAATTCGCGTAATTCAGCTCGTTTTATTTTCCCTGGTAACTTTCTTAAAAAAGGTGAAAGTGAAACCTGGGGCGCAATTATTTGCGGTGTCTTAATTTCGAAATTTGAAGCTACTAACTTTTCGAAATCCAGTATAGCAGCATAGAGATAATTATTGGATAGATAACCATTTTCATCAACAGGAATCTGAAAATGAAGCAACAGATTGTCCATAGTCATTTGCATATTGATGATCAGCTGGTTTTCGGCCCATATAGCATCACCAGTCATCACTGAAACCGGGTGAGCACGCAAGCCCCAATGGGTGCCTAGCACAGCTACACAAATCAATATTTGCTTAATCTTCCACATAAATTGTCTTGATTTCCCATGCTCCGAAATATAAATTTTTCGAGATTGCCTCCAGTTTTTCTTCCCGCGCATTGCTCAGAAATAGTTGTTTATTACCCGAATTCCACTTTTCTAAATTTATTTTCTGAAAGGTGTCGCTGGTATTGAACAAGCGAACCTGGTATCCTTTACCATCTTCATTTGGGCGGATAGCTGTAATGATTACGGAATCGCTTTCGGGCCTTAATATTTCATGACTAATCTCTATTTTCCCTTTTGCAACTACAAATGGCTGACTCATTTCAATACCAAACTTTTTGGCTTCTTCTGTATTCAGCCTGGATTTGTGTGGGTCGATCATATATCGGAAGGTAACAGGCCCTTCCTGACTGGCTTTATAATTTGTATGCCAGGAATTATTCATAACCCATGAAAATATTTTTTGAGAAGGGACGTGTGTGCGGATCCATGGCCTGGTAGGATCTTTCATCCAGGATTCGCCAAACATTCCTCCTACCTCAACCAACTGGGCATCAGGCGTCACCCAGGTAACTCCCCGGTTATCCGAAGAGATGTCAACCCAACGTTGGATGGTAAAAAAGTTTTTATTTGCTCCCGGAAGCTGATCTTTTTCAGGCCTCATGGTTGTCCAGGCAAGATCCATGGTCATTTCACCGCAATCCACATTAAAAGGAAAAGCAAAACGCACATTTTCTTTTTTACGGATATCAAGTTTATCCATGAAATTAGTTATATAAACCACATCAGAACCTGAATACAGCTGTATGGTCGATGTAAGTGCTTTGACTCCGGGAGCCTGGTATTTGACCTTCCATTCATAAACCAATGGACCATTTTCAGTTACTACAATTTCCGGAGAATTGCTGGTCTGTGGATTGGTTCCATCAATTCCTGTATAGATATAGGCATTGGCCTTATACTCCGCTTGCTCATCCAGCATATTAATACCATCCTCTACATAAGAAAAATGGGTTAAAAATCCATTGGAAGGATCGATTTTTACCTGAACAATTCCGTTTGAAAGCATCTCTGAGGTTGCCATCCCGCTTGACTTTTGTTCTTGTCTGGGCAAATCTGAAAAGGAATAATATTTCGCCCCAAGAGCAGGTACACTATCTGCTATTATTGCGATTGACCCATCGGTAAGCAACTGAGTTGGTACCGGATCTCCATGCTCATTTGTAATGGATTTATTGCCTATTTGCCATGATGCTGGAATTCGTACAAGTTCATTATGCATCCAGGAAGTAGTATTTAATACGGTTATTTCCTTGCTATCTGTATTGGGGATAACTTCGCTCAATAAGGAATTGGCTATGGAATCAGCATCGGTAGCCATTTTTTGTTTGACTCGCCACAGCTCCCTGGTAAACTCACTATCCGGGTTTGAGACAGAAATATTGGCCCCCCAGGTATGCTCTGAAAATAAAATGGAATTTCTCCATCCTTTGTAAAAATCCTGATGTGGAAATTCTTGCTTAGCTCTTAATAAAGACCAAAGGACTTCTGCCTGCACAAGTTTGTCTGTTGCATTTCTACTCAACGCCGTTTCCCTTGCTGAACTACCAGCGCCATCTTCCCAATAAGGCGTGAAATCTCCCCGAAGCACCGGTAGCTGTTTGCTATATTGTTTCTCAAAATCATGAAACATTTCCTTCGTGGTAGCAATGCGTAGTTTAGGCCATTCATATTTTTGGTTCCATTCTCGAATAAATTCTGGTAATTCCGGATCTGGAGGACCATTGTCTCCACCGATCGTATAGCGCAAATACACCATATCATAGGGATACCCCTCTTCATCCAAATCATCCAGATAGCTGAGGATCGGTGCGCTCCCTGCTTTTCGAATTTCGCCCAGATTACCGCCATGAAACCAGGAATAACCATGAACCGTCATCCAAAATAAAATTTTATCCTTTCCAGAAGGAGACTCCCAATAAAACGGCTTATCGCCCCAGGCTTCCAGAGTGTATCCAACCCGATCACCTCCATGGGGTAAAGCAGTCATATGGTTGGGCCCGGAGCTGAAATATTTTATACCATTATCCGCAAGAGCTGGAATGAGGCTCCATGAATACCCCGCTACATCTGTGATCATAGCCGTTTCGATATCAATACCAAAATCCTGATGCAACTTATTCACATTTTCTCCTGCCATTCTAAATAATTCCTCAGGTCGCATAATACCCGTGAGAACATTTCCATAAAGCCCATCCAGATAAAGGGTGCCATTGTTAACTGCATCCATAAACTTTTGCTGCTTTTGCTGATCGACATTACGCAGATACCCGTCAACAGCCCAGAATACTTCAGCATTCCATTTGAACCTTGACCCTTCTGGATAATCCTTGGTTTTTTCAGCCAGTTCCATTGCCTTCTCGAAATGATCCCATTGCATGTGTTCTACCTGTTGCTGGGTATGCGTATAACCAATGTCAACATGGGAATGAGGCAGAAAATAAATTTCAAACTTGCGGACGGGTTTAACGGTCACTTGTCTTGTAATTGACTTCTGACCTGCGATCGAAATATCCAGACCCAGCTCCTTCTTTTCTTTTACCTGTTCGAATGGAAAATAGAAGATATTTTTCCCCAATTGAAGTACTTCTTCCTTTTTATTCTCCTCTGATAATCCAATAGATACTTTTTTAGGTTCTCCATGATGAATAATATCAATCCTTACCTGTTGCACCAATTCATCACCCTTTCTGACCAATGCTTGTTCGTTTACCACATTGACAGACGTTTCCAAAGGATCCATGAATACCATATACCAGGTATACTCATCTTTGGATTCGCCCATCACTTTTATTTGGATTGGTTCGCCGCTTTTGAATAATCCGTCAGGAACAGTCAAAAAATGATACCCCTGAAAATCATTATGCATATCCATGATCCGATTGACATAATGTAACGTAGTACCTTTTGGCCCAGCAATTTTCCATTCCTGGGCAATTTTCCCTGTAAAGGTAAAATACAGTTTACCATTGAGAAACATCTGGTATTTTCTTGGAACTTTTACACTGTCATATCCTGCAAGCCATGCGAATGTATAATGATCTGCTGTTGCTTTGTTCGGTAATGCCTGCGTTTTCCACTCAATAAATCTGCTCTTATCCTGAGACCGTACCAGGAGGGCTGATCCATGGCTTTTCAAAGCATTATTATAACCGATAAATGAACCTGTCACATAGGATTCAAATCCTTTTAGCCAGGGTTCTGAAGGAATTTGAGCTATTATACCGTGCTGAAAAAAAAATATAAACAGGGAAAAAGTAATTGCTAAACGTTTCATGATTTTAAAAATTAAACCTCGATAAAACCTTAGGGTAAGTTAATTTTATTTGTAAACAAAATCAGGTTCAGAAGTTTTATTTTCATTTGTTAAAATGAATTTTAAGCGTGGACATGTTATGTCAGAACCCAGAATCTAACAGTAGTTAATATAATAATTGATTCAATTACTTTTAAAATTTAGGTTAACATGGAAATTCATGCAATTTCAATCCATAAAATAATATATTTTCTATTTCTTTGTTATAATAATTCAAATACCATAATGATATGAAAATCATTTCCATTCTCAGTCTATTCATTTTTTCACTAGCGCCTGTATTAAGTAAAAACATTGACCTGGAGGAGTTAGGTTGGCCAAGGGATATCGAATTTAAAAAGGGTGTAATTACCATTTATCAGCCACAAATTGAAAGCTTTGAAAATGATAAAGTGGTGGCACATGCCGCTATTGCAGTAAAACAGAAAGATAAATCTCCTGTGTTTGGTGCAATGCGTTTTACCTCTCGAGTTCAGACAGACCTTGATGCACGACTGGTCACCTATGATAAAATTGTGATTGAATCCCTTAAGTTTCCAGAGGGAGATGATGATGAAGTGGAAAACATTCGAAAAGCCATGACTGAAAAACTTTCGGGCCTCACTATGACGTTGTCTTTGGAACGTTTTTCAGCAAGTATAGAACACCTTGTTGCAGATGACAATCAAGCTGGAGATTTTAATAATACACCTCCAAAAATATATTTTGAAACATCTCCTTCTGTTCTCATATTCATTGATGGTGAACCGATTCTGAAAGAGGTTGAAAATTCATCGTTTAAGTATGTAATGAATTCGCCATACTTTTTGGTATTAAGGCCCTCCGATAAGAAGTATTATTTAAAAGGTGGTGATTGGTGGTATAGTTCAAAAGAGATTGAAAAAGGATGGAATTCCATAAATACTCCACCAAAAGATGTTAGTGAATTAGCAGATAATGCATTTAAAGGAGATGAAAAGGATGTAGATTCACTAGCAGTAAAACTGGATAAAGCGCCAAAATTAATTGTGAGTATTGAGCCGGCGGAACTCATTCAGACGGACGGTGAACCCAAATTTGAACCGGTTCCTGGAACGGAATTACTTTTTCTAACCAATTCAGAGAGTGACATTCTCATGGATATTTCATCCCAGCAATATTATATTTTAGTATCTGGCCGGTGGTATACCTCGAAAAATTTAGATAAAGGTGATTGGAAATATGTTGGACCAAAGGAACTTCCTGTTGATTTTGAGAAAATTCCGGAAAACTCTGATATTTCAGATGTTCGCGTCAGTGTTCCGGGAACGCAGGAATCCAAGGATGCGCTATTGGATAACTCTGTCCCTCAAACAGCTGAAGTGGATCGAAAGAAGGCAAAAGCCGAGATACAATACGACGGAAATCCAAAATTTACAAAAATTGAATCAACAGCAATAAGTTATGCCGAAAATGCAGACAAAACAGTCTTGCTTATAAACAATAAATACTATTGCGTTGACGATGCCATCTGGTTTGTATCCCCAAATGCAACTGGCCCGTGGGAAGTGTGTGTTGAAGTTCCGGGTGAAGTACAGGATATTCCCGCAAGTTCACCTGTTTATAATGTGAAGTATGTCTATGTCTATGATTATACACCAAGTGTCGTTTATGTTGGTTATACTCCGGGTTATTACGGCTCATATGTCCATTATGGTACTGTAGTTTATGGGACAGGATACTGGTATCGTCCGTGGTACGCTCACTATTATTATCCCAGGCCTGTTACCTGGGGATTTGGAATTCATTACAATCCATGGACAGGATGGGGATTTAGTTATGGTGTTAGTTATGGATGGATTGGCTTCGGCTGGCATTCATACTATGGTGGATGGTGGGGCCCTTGTGGGTATAGATATGGTTATCGACATGGTTATTACCATGGTTACGGAAATGGATATCGACATGGTTATTATCATGGATATGCAGATGGAAGACGTGCAGGCAATGTCCCCGCGCATTACGCAAGGACAAGACCTCAAGGTGGAAGTAATATTTATAGAAACAGAGCCGATGGCGTACGAAATACAGGAGTAAGACCATCAACAAGACCTGCTAATGCAAATGCCAGACCCGCGACAAGGCCAGGAAATGAAAATACAAGGCCGTCTGCAAGACCAACGAATCCTTCTACATCTCCATCAGCCAGACCTGCAAATCCTTCTTCTGGGAATAGACCATCAACTCGACCAGCACAACCTGGGACAAGAGAAAATAATGTCTATTCTGATCGGAATGGTAATGTGTACAGACGAGATAATTCTGGCAACTGGCAGCAGAGAAGCAACGGACAGTGGAACAACAATCGTCAGGGGGCTAGTAATGCTCCTTCAAATTTAAATCGGGACTACAATTCAAGGTCCAGAGGAACCCAAAGATCAACAGGTTCCCCAGCTCGTAGCGCCAGTCCAGCTCCAAGATCAAGACCAAGCGGAGGAGGAAGAAGAAATTAGTGAAGCTGATATTTTCAAATTGAAAATAACTAATCAGGACAGGCCAGTACAGCACAATACTTGGTTTGTTTTACATTTGTAATTAATATTCATACTAACTTTTTTGCTATGAAGTCCATGGTTTTAACAGGTATCCGACAAATGAAGATGATCGAAGTACCTGATCCAAAAATAGTTCATGATACTGATGTATTAATCAAAATGCAACGTGTAGGAGTATGTGGTTCCGACATACATTATTATACAACAGGTAAAATTGGAAGCCAGGTTGTGGAATATCCCTTTCCTGTTGGTCACGAAGGATCTGGCATTGTCATGGAAATAGGCAAGAAAGTGAAATCTGTAAAAATAGGAGACGAAATCGCTATAGAACCAGCCATGCCCTGCTGGAATTGCGACCAATGCAATGTCGGAAGGCCGCATACATGTAGAAACCTTAGATTTTTAGGCTGCCCGGGACAAGCCGATGGATGTCTTTCAGAATATATCGTGATGCCAGAAACAAGTTGTTTCAAACTTGAAAAAGGAATGAATCTAGATGATGGAGCCTTATCGGAACCGCTGGCAATCGGAGTTTATGCTGTAAAACAATCCATTCCGATGCAAGATGCTGCCATTGGCATATTGGGATTTGGGCCAATTGGTATGAGTGTATTATTGCCAGCAATGGCCCAGGGTGCCAAAACGGTTTTTATCACAGACAAAATTGCAGGAAGACTGGATAAAGCAAGATCAATGGGTGTAACCTATGCCTGTAATCCTTACGAGGAAGATATAGTTTCCAAAGTTGCTGAATTGGAACCCAATATGCTTGATGTCGTTTTTGAATGTTGCGGGAAACAGGAGGCCTTTGAAAATGCTATTGATATTTTAAAACCAGGGGGCAAATTGATGATGATCGGGATTCCTGAATTTGATTTTTGGCAGGTTTCTGCAGATAAAGGCAGAAGAAAGGAAATTACCTTTACAAATGTCCGCAGACAAAATCATGCTTTGGAACCTACATTGGAAATGATGAAAAACAAGGTTTTTGATGCTCGCCAGATGATGACACACCGATTCAAATTTGAACAAACAAAAGAAGCGTTCGACCTGGTTGATCACTATGCTGACGGGGTTATGAAAGCCATGATCGAATTTTGACCTTTAGTTAGTAAAGGTTTGTTATGGATTTTTACTTATTTTTTGACCCCAAATGACTAAAAGGCTTCGTCGATAAATAAAATATTTCGATGATTTGAATCAACTCTTTGGAGGTGTATTGGTAATTAAAAAAATGTTTTATACCTTTGCAGCCCATTTATATTTATAAGAAATAAAGCAATACGATGAAACGAACATTTCAACCTTCAAGAAGAAAGAGAAGCAACAAACATGGTTTCAGAAGCAGGATGTCTACTGCCAGTGGAAGAGCTGTTCTTGCAAATAGAAGAGCAAAAGGGAGAAAGAAATTAACAGTTTCAGACGAAAGAAAGCACAAGAGATAATTAATATCTTACTTGCTTGTCTTTCATAAATACACAAAGAGTGGGCTTCTCTCTAAAAAAGCATGAAATACTACGAAGTAAAAAAAATATAAAGGAGCTGTTTGAGAACGGTTCCTCTTTTTTTCTATACCCTTTCAAAATATTTTTCCTAACTACCCAAGACCAGGAAACCTGTCAGGTTTTATTTTCAGTTTCAAAAAAAAACTTCAAAAAAGCCGTTGACAGAAATCTAATTCGTCGAAGAATGCGCGAAGCCTACCGCTTAAATAAAAAAGATTTGAAAGTATATCAAATGGACACATTTTCAATTTCAATAGCACTTATTTATATTAGCAAGTTCAAGCTTCCCTATCGCGAAATAGAAAGTAAACTAAAACAGGTTTTTGATCGTTTGAATAAGACTGAAGAATAAATTTTATAAATATGAAAAAATTTGGCATCCCAATTACAGTTCTAGCCTTCGTCTCCATTATAGCGTTGTTTTCTTTTAACAACCCAAATGAACGCTATTTTGAAATTACACGGAATCTGGACATTTTCTCCACTCTTTTTAAAGAGGTAAATGCCTACTATGTTGATGAAGTTGATCCCAACAAATTAATAAAAACAGGCATTGATGCAATGCTTGCTTCATTGGATCCTTATACAAATTATATTCCCGAAGATGATATTGAGGACTATCGAACCATGACTACTGGAGAATATGGAGGGATTGGTGCTGTCATAGGAAACAGGACTGGGAAAAACGTCATCATGATGCCGTATGAAGGATTTCCCGCCTATAAGGCTGGTCTTCAAATTGGAGATGAAATCTTAAAAGTTGACGGCGTGGATGTTACAAAAATGAATACTTCCGAAATTAGCCAGTTGCTTAAAGGACAAGCCAATACAAAACTAAATGTGACCATACTTAGATATGGCTCTGAAAAGGAAATGAATGTCGAAATCACCAGGGAAAAAATAACAATAAACAATGTCCCTTATTCTGGCATGATCACAAACGATGTAGGATACATAAAACTTTCTGATTTCACTACTGGTGCAGGAAAGGAAGTCAAAAAATCCCTGGAGCAATTGAAAAAAGAAGGCGCACAAAAAATAATACTCGATCTCCGTGGCAATCCCGGCGGTTTGTTGAATGAAGCAGTGAATGTTTCAAATGTATTTATAAATCAAGGAGCTGAAGTAGTAAGTACAAAAGGTAAAGTTACGGATTGGAACAAGACTTATAATGCACTAAACATGGCCACAGATGCTGAAATTCCTATTGTAGTATTAACGAGTGGTCGAAGCGCATCAGCCGCAGAAATCGTAAGTGGGGTAATTCAGGACTATGACCGTGGCGTGCTCGTTGGCGAAAGAACTTTTGGCAAAGGACTGGTTCAGGCTACCAGGCCATTAACTTACAACTCTCAATTAAAAATTACTACTGCCAAATATTATATTCCTAGTGGCCGCTGCATTCAGGAAATCAACTATAGTCAACGAGATGAGGATGGCCATGTGGAAAATATTCCTGACTCACTAAAATCTGAATTTGCTACAAAAAATGGAAGAAAAGTGTATGATGGTGGCGGTATAGAACCCGATTTGGAAGTTAAGTTACCAACACTAACACCAATTACTATTAGCCTTATCTCTAAGGGATTAATTTTTGAATATGCTTTAAAATACCATTATTCCCATAGCTCCATTGCTCCTGCAAGAGACTTTAAGCTATCCAATGAAGATTATAGTGATTTTGTCACCTGGCTCAAGGATAAAGATTATGATTACACAACCAAAGTAGAGAAAACACTTGAGGCCCTTACAGATTTTTCCAAAACTGAACAGTATTATGATAATATTAAATCTGAAATTGAAGATTTAGAGTTAAAAGTTAAACATAATAAAGAACATGATTTACAGGAATTTGAAGATGAAATTAAAGGTGTTTTGGAGGATGGAATCGTAGAACAATATTATCTGATGAAAGGAAATTTTGAAGCATCATTTAAAAATGATATTCAAATACAATCAGCGATAAAAATTCTGCAAAATACTGAAGAGTACAATACCCTTTTAGCCCGATCAGTTAAATAACATTACAATTCATGAATAAAAAAGGCGACAGAAATGTTGCCTTTTTTTTATGAAAACCCATACTTGGGTCTCCAGGTATTATTAATTAAAATATAAATCCCACTGAACAACAGAAATGGCTGTAATATTGAGTATTGAGACCAGCACCCCGACTTCGTCTATTGCTTTACACGAAGATGGTAAGCTTATTTCATCCCAGCACATTCATGTTGACAAATCACATGCAGAATACCTTACCCTTTCGATTAAAAACTTATTAGAAACGAGTGAATTTTCCATGAAATCAGTCAATGCATTGGCTGTTTCCAAAGGGCCGGGATCCTATACAGGATTGCGGATAGGAACATCAACCGCTAAGGGAATTTGCTATGCCCTGGATGTGCCATTAATCGCCATAAATACATTGGAGGCTATGGCATATGGGATGGCAAAACTACTATATGAAGACGTACTTTTATGTCCAATGATCGATGCGCGTAGAATGGAAGTCTTTTGCACAGTCACAAACAAAGAATTGTCAATTATAGAAAACACCTCCGCTAAAATTATTGACATCGACTCTTATTCAAATCTGCTCTCAAAGCATAAAATGATTTTTTTTGGAAATGGTGCAATGAAATGTTCTACTACACTCTCCCATCAAAAAAACGCCATATTTATTTCTGGCATCTCCCCATCTGCAGAACACATTGGCGAATTAGCCTGGCATGAATACCAACAAAATCATTTTGAGAATGTAGCTTATTTTGAACCTTATTATTTAAAAGATTTTGTAGCAAAAAAACCATCCGTCAATAAATTGGTTTAAATTGAAATAATTGTATGCGTTTTAAATTCCATAAATCCTGCTAAAACATCAAACGCTAAATTAAAAATCCACCATTATCAATGGAAAACGAGATTGTCAATAGAGTTGCCCAAAGTCCATTAGTTACACTGGATCTGGAACAAATGTATGTTCCTGGAGATAGAGTTGTTTATGACATAAAAGAGAATCTTTATGAAGGCATTATTTTAAAAGAAAAAGATTTCAGATTGTTCCTTAATTCAAATGATTGGTCATTTTACAAGGATAAGCATGTTGCAATCCATTGTTCTGTTGATGCCATAATTCCAAGATGGGCTTACATGTTACTAACGGTAAACCTAGAGCCTTTTGCTAAAACAATCGTGTTTGGAGATTTATT
>JAHEMV010000015.1:0-367 GCA_024643455.1 Cytophagales bacterium | reverse complement strand
GGCATGAATACCAACAAAATCATTTAGAGAATGTAGCTTATTTTGAACCTTATTATTTAAAAGATTTTGTAGCAAAAAAACCATCCGTCAATAAATTGGTTTAAATTGAATAAATCCTGCAAATACATCAAATGCTAAAATAAAAATCCACCATTATCAATGGAAAACGAGATTGTCAATAGAGTTGCCCAAAGTCCATTAGTTACACTGGATCTTGAACAAATGTATGTTCCAGGAGATAGAGTCGTTTATGACATAAAAGAGAATCTTTATGAAGGCATTATTTTAAAAGAAAAAGATTTCAGATTGTTCCTTAATTCAAATGATTGGTCATTTTACAAGGATAAGCATGTTGCAATCCATTGTT
>JAHEMV010000336.1 GCA_024643455.1 Cytophagales bacterium | reverse complement strand
ATCACGGCTAGAAAATAAAATAAGATGTTGTTTCCTCCTGCAATGGATTGGATGCTTATAGACCCTAAATCCGGCCCCAAAATGCCATGGAATACAGGCAATAAAATAGTATAAACCAGACCACCAAGCAGTCCTCCCGCAATTCCGATCAGAGCGTCAATTGATCCTTCTCCAAGAGAAATGGCCAACGTCCCGGGACAATAACCAAGAATTGCCATTCCACTACCAAAAATCAACCCTCCAATCACAATCCCGACAAGTAAAATCGGTTTTATATGATACGTTGCCAAACCAGTACCTACTTCTATACTTATCAAAATTGCGCCAACTCCAATTGCTATGGCCATGGTTTTAGCCACTGCAAAATCATTGAGAAGTGCCATCCCACTGATGGTATCAAATTTGTTTAGCTTGGCGAATTGCAAAATCGCTCCGAACAACATCCCAAAAAATAAAATATACATCATCATTTCTCTTTCAGTTTACTTATCTCGAAATGTACTGCCTTTTTTGAGATAGTCCAAAACCTGGTCTTTATGGTAGGAGGGTTTCAACGTGAAAATAAATATGCCATAAAGCCCATCAATAAAAATCCCAAAGCTACATTGCAATGGGATTTTACCAGTTAAACGGTTCAGGATTTTGTCAGGCTTATTTCTCGGGTGGTAATAATACTGCATCAATTACATGAACGATACCATTCGATGCCGCAATAGTTCCCAATACTTTTGCTCCGTTGGCGTATATCGCGTCATCTTTTAATTCGATTTTTACATTGTCTCCAGTCGCCATACCCAACATCATTCCGTCTTTTAGATCCTTTACATTATACGTCCCTGGTGCCGCATGAAAAGTAATAATCCGCATTAATGTTTTTTTATTTTCCGGCTTAAGCAAGTTTTCTACTGTACCTTCAGGCAACTTGTCAAATGCAGCATTATTAGGCGCAAAAACAGTGAGAGGACCTGGATTGGCCAAAACATCTGCCATCCCTGCTGCTTGTACAGCTGCTACTAATGTAGTATGATCTGAAGATGCAGCTGCAATCTGTACAATATTCCTTGCGGAAACTCCATCATCTACGGAGGCCTGACCTCCTTTTAATGCAGGTCTGGAATTGGCAGCTTGCTCATTTGATGTTTCATTTTTCCCTCCACATGAGACTATCAAAAATGTGATCCAAACGAAACATGCTAAAAAGTAATACTTTTTCATAATCATTGTTTTTAAAGGTTTTGAATTATGGCTAAAGATATCACCACTAACAATTCCATGCCTATGATTTGAATCATAAAAAAGGCCTAATTCCATGATAGGAAATTAGGCCTTGAAGCATTTTTTAAAACTATTTGTAAAAATTAATCCGTTATGATTAGTGATGATGATGTCCACCCGGGCCATGGATATGACCGTGATCCAATTCCTCTTTAGTAGCATTTCGCACTTCAAGAATCTCACCTGTGAAGTTCAATTCCTTACCTGCAAGCATATGATTAAAATCCATTTTTACACTTTTGTCTGATACTTCAAGAATAGTTCCATTCATAGGATTGCCATTCTGATCCTGCATCGGGACTACCTGCCCTATGTTCAACATATCTTTTTTGATTTTCCCATCCACCATAAAAGTAGATATTGGAAGATCTACTACTGCATCTTCATTATATTCTCCATAAGCTTCCTCAGGGCTCAACTTAAACTCATATTTTGATCCTGCAGTCAGTCCTTCAAGATTTTTCTCAAAGCCAGGTACCATCATCCCAATACCATGGATAAAAGCCAAGGGCTTGTCATTTTCTGCCATATCTACCACTTCTCCATCTACCACAAGTGTGTAAGTCACTGAAGGCACTGTGTTTTTTGCAATTTTCATATTTATTAATTTGACGTTTTTAAAATGACTCGCAAGGTAAAAATTCTTTTCCCTTTATCCGATTTATAAACTGCTTTTATGCCTTTTAAAGCAAAGGAGCTATCAATCTTCCAAACGAACCTAAAAGTTTTAACTTGTATGGCCTTTTTTTCCAGGTAAGATAATCCAGTTTTACGGCCTCCTTAAGGTCAGTTTTAAAATGAGTTTTCAAATCAAGTGCCAACTCAGAATCAAAGAAAACTGCATTCACTTCTGCATTATTGTCAAAACTGCGATAATCCATATTTGCTGTACCAATGGTTGCTAGTTCTTCGTCAATGATCATCACTTTTGAATGGATCATACCCTTTTTATAAAAGTAAACATGGATGTCGTTTTTTAGCAAATCACCCAAATAAGTAAGGCTAGCTGAGTGTACAAAAACAGAATCCGATACTTCTGGAAGGATCAGTACAACCTTCACACCACCTTTAGCACTAGTCTTTAAAGCCGTCAGGACACTTTCATTTGGAATAAAATAGGGTGTACTTATTAAAATTTCTTCCCGGGCAGAAGTGATCATACTGAAATAAGATTCCATCAAATTGGGGAAATCTGAATCTGGATCACTGCTAATTATAGAACTCACCACATCACCACGATGTGTTATTGTTGGAAAATAGGATTTAGTTGGTTGAATCAATTCTTTACTAACAAAATACCAGTTGAGCAGAAAGAGAATCTGTAATGAATAAGTGGCTTCACCCTCTATCATACAGTGGGTATCGCGCCAAAAATGAGTGGAATTGGCGTCATTGATGTATCGATCCGCAATATTAATCCCTCCAACAAAGCCGGTTTCTCCATCAACAATGACGATTTTACGATGATCCCGATAATTCACCTTATTTGCTAAAGAGGAGAAAATCACCGGGTTATAAACTTTGAATTGCACTCCTGATTGGTTCATTTTTTGAATGGCAGACGCACTCAAATGGTTGGATCCAAGGGCATCCACAATCAACCTCACTTCTACGCCACTTTTAGCTTTTTCACAAAGCAGTTCAATTATTTTAGTACCTATTCCATCATTTTCGAAAATATAATATTCCAAATGAATATGATTTCTGGCATTTTGTATTTTTTCCAGGAGCTTAGGAAATTTTCTCTCTCCATTATTTAAAATGTCAACGCGATTATTGCTTGAGAGTACAGAAAAATTATTTCGCCAAAAAAGAAAGGGTAGTTTTGCTTTTTCGTTTAAAAACTCACGCATATTATCGGAGCTCTGCTTGAGCAAATGTTCGTAATCGTCGATCCATTGCTGTATGATTTTCTGATCACGAAATCCTTTCCTGGAAAATAATTTTTGCTTTCGAAAATTAATCCCAAAAAGCAGATAGATTATAAGACCAATTACCGGTAAGAGGGTCATCAACAACAGGTAGGATTGAGTTTTTAAGGGATTTTTGTTTTCTAAAAGTATCCTGAAAGAGAATATTATAACAACTATATAATAGACCGCAATGAATAATATGGAAAGTAATTGTGCCTGGGTCATTTGATTTTTTTCCTTGTGCTTTTACAAACTCAATTTTAAATCGATAAGTTAACAGCAATTATATAGCATCTCATTGACGACTGATTATTCAAAATCATCTTGCTTTAAAACACTGTCATTGGATCGTGTTACTATTTTTTTTATTTCGCCCAAACCCATAGAATTCCTGAGAGAAAAAATGTTTTGGAAATTTTTCCAACCCGGGGAATCCCAGTCTGATGTCTCTCCCATTGTGAGGAATAATTGCTGTCCCGAACAAATAATCCCACAGGCTCAATGAAATTCCAAAGTTAATCCCATATTTTCTATCCTTGGGCAAATCATACGCATGGTGCCAAATATGCATAGCCGGATTATTAAAAATATACTTTAATGGACCGAGGTTAAATGAAAAATTAGAATGATTGAAGTGTCCAATGCTAAGACTAATGATGTGTACAATAAAAAAATCATCGATACCAAAACCAATCATAGCCAGGGGTAGGTACTCTACGATTCGATAAACAATCGTTTCCATCCAATGGTAGCGTAAGTGGGCAGCAAAGCCCATTTGTTCAACACTGTGATGCACTTTGTGAAATTCCCACAAGGCAGGACTCCAATGCAATAACCGGTGTACCCACCATTGGATAAAATCTCTTAAAACGAACATGAAAAGCAGTTGTGCCCAAACTGCCCAGGACCCGATTTCAATTGCAACAATGTTAGACCAACCAAAAACACCCAGAAAATCATTGAAAAAATTAACAAAAACATTGGAAACGGCATTATAGATGATAAGTGAAAAAAGGAAGAAATTGAAAAACATATAAAACAAATCCAGCCAAAAATCTTTCCTGAATCTGGGCTGATCCTTTCGCCATGGCTTGATCAGCTCTAACGCAAAAAAGAACAAACTAATCCCCACTAACCAATAAAAATAGTTTTTGAGGTGGGGATGCGTAATTTCACTCCACAAATAATTTGCATAGCCTTTGTAACCATTAAAAAATATGTCAAGGTATTTTTCCATTTTTTACTATTCTAACTGTGTGCAATTTCCATTACCTGAGAAAGATCATTTGTAAGAAAAATCACTTCATAGCCATTAAAGCAATAATGCCAAAAAAGTTTATTTTTTCAGATAAATCCTTTTACCCTCTTTCGCGGATTGTATCGCCGCTGAGAGTATTTCCACAACAATCATATTATTTTCAAGCGAAGACAAGCTTCCGTTAACATCACGCTCACCGCGGATCACATTAGCAAAATAGGAAAATGGTTCATTCGCCGGCTTTAATAACGGCGCTATTTGCATAGTAGCTTCATTATTGTCTTCAATCCTCGTAGTAATATTAGTGCCATTAAGCCCCAGTAAGAGTCCTTTAGTTCCATAAACTTCAATGTCCTTGCGTCCGAATGGCCAGTTCCAGGAAGCCTGTATGATTGCCTGTGCGTTTGGATATTCCAAAATAATAGTTGCCTCATCATCTACCTTTGGATACAATACTGGCTTAATCTGTTGTGTCACTGCAGTAACCGATATAGGCCGTTGGTTTTCCATAAGCCAGGTGCTTAGATTTGCCCCATAACAACCAAAATCGATCACAGCTCCACCTCCGTTCATTACTGGATCAGTGAGCCACTCCAGAAACTCTTTGCTGCATCCAATTTCAATTGGCCCTTCATGGCCATCATGTACCACTATTTTCCTTAATTCACCTATTGCCCCACTTTCACTCATTTCAAATATTTTGTGATTACTTGGGTACCAGGTTGTCTCATAATTTGTAAGTAGTAGAATTTGATTTGTCTCCGCCAAGGCTTTCATTTTATTTGCATGATCCATATTCACTGCGAGCGGTTTCTCCACCATCACGTGAATACCTAAAGGAGCACAATGCGTTACAACATCAAGATGTTCATAAATACTTCCAAACGCACACACAGCCTCCGGCTTTACTGCTTCTAGCATCTCACCCAAATCTGTATACCAGAGATTCGGATTCAAATGATACTCGGCAATTAATCGTTTTGCCAGATCTTCATTGGGTTCTGCATAACCAACCAACTCAATGTCGCCAATATCCTTTCGCCCCAATATCCCGGCAACATGGCCATGCGTCATCCCCGCAATTGCTATTCGAACTGGCTTTTGTTGTGCAAGAGCAGGTTGGATTGGATTGAAAATAAGTACTAAGCCAAAACATATCAAAACTCTAAAAAATTTCATAAGCAAATCGTTTGAATGAAGTTATCATTTTCTTATAAATATAAAACCCATCAGGAGTAAAGACTAATAGGTTATTTGAAAAAATCAGATGAATTTTAAGGATTGATTTAGAAATAAGTTTATAAAAGCCCTTTATTACAAAGGCTTTGGTTTTTCATACTAGAAGAATATAAAATTTTTAATGCAAGCTCATAACGAACTCGAGGACTACAGGAGATGTTGATTTATACAAAATCATCAAAATACCCAAAATAAGTAAGATGATTAAGTCTTCCCTGCAATAATAAAAAGAGGGTGGATTAAAAAGTTAAATGATTATGGCAAGACTAGTTAGAGATCCAGAAACTACCAATTGCCTTTTTACAGCCTGAGATTCGTTTAATTCAAACTTAATCTTGCCTTCTTGCTCGACAAAATTAATTACTGAACCTTTATTGGCCATTCC